>JBGSIG010000635.1:0-2530 GCA_041742655.1 Ferruginibacter sp.
TTGTAACGAAAGATATTGAATCGGTCTACAAAAAGGTAACATCCACTCATCCTGAACTGCTGCATCCAAACCTCAATAAAGTTACGCTTCGTCCATGGGGTGCTAAAGAATTTGCAATTAAGGATCACCAGGTGGGCATTAGATTCCAGGAGTGGCAATGATGCTGATCATTTATTCCTTTACCAATTTTCCGCCTTTGATGATCATTTTCACTTTCCTGATATTTTTTATATCAAGGGAAGGGTCACCCTCCACTGCAATGATGTCGGCCAGTAAGCCTGCTTTAATACTGCCGATCATAGAAGCATAACCAAACACAGCTGCATTGATGCTGGTAGCCGATCGCAATACTTCGATGGGTTTCATGCCATATTCCACCATCATTTCCATTTCCCTTGCATTGTCCCCGTGCGGAAATACGCCCACATCTCCACCCATGCATATTGTAACTCCGGCATCCAGCGCCAGCTTGAAAGTTTTTCTTTTACTGACAATGGATTCCGGTGTTGGTTCCACACCTTTTTTCCAACCCCTGTATTGCATTACAGCATCACCTGCTGCCAATGTAGGGCAAAGGGCCACACCTTTTGCTTTCATTAATGTAAATATTTCAGCTGTGCCATCATCACCGTGCTCAATGGTTGTCACACCCGCCATAACAGCCCTTCGCATTCCTTCGGGTGTTGCTGCATGCGCCACCACTTTTCGCCCGCCGCTGCCTGCAATATCCACCATGTATTTTATTTCAGCTTCTGTGAAGGTGGGAACAGCTTCCTTATTAATACCATAGTAATAGTCTGCATATACTTTTATTACATCTGCACCTTTACCAATTTGTGTCCGTACCGCATTGGCAATACTTTCCATGCCGCTCACTTCCTCGGCTCCTTCAATAAGGTACACGTCGGGGTTACCAAAATTGGGCCCGTAAGTTCCTTTGGCAACTATGGCCCTTGTGGCAACGATCATTCGTGGGCCGGGGATGACGCCCTTTTGAATGGCTATTTTTAGACCAACATCATCATACATCGCACCTTCAGTGCCCAGGTCGCGTACTGTGGTGAAGCCTGCCATCAGCGTCGCTTTGGCGTGGTTCACTGCACGTGTGGTTCTTTCCGCACGGCTTTCTTTTAGTACCTGGTCGTTCCATGGTGTTTCATTATACGGATGCAGGAATAAATGAGAATGTCCTTCTATTAACCCCGGCAAAACAGTGGCATTTTTCAACTCAATTATTGTAGTGCCTGCCGGTAATTTAAATTTCATGGGGCCTGCAGCAGCGATGGTATCGTTCTTTACCAACACCACCCACCCGGTATGCATGTTTTCGCCGTCAAAAACCCGGTCGGGTTTTAGTAATATATAATGATCAGTCTGGGCAAATGTGCAGATGGTGATAAAAAAGAAAACTATCGGCAAATAAATTTTTTGTTTCATGAAGGAAAGTTAGCCTAAAAATCAGGTAAATGAAAGTGCAATAGAAGTAAAAGAGCTTTTTTCTTAACCGGATTTCCAATCAAATAAAACAACGTGAAACGATTTGCCTGGGAACAAGCAGGTAACTACAACAATTGCGTGAGACCAACAGCTATACGCCTGGTTTGGAAACATCTAAATAAAACATCTGGAAAAGAAGCCTGTTTGTTTTTACCCACTGCCCGCGCCCATACGGATAATTATTTTAATTGAACTATTTTTGTAATGACTTAACTCATGCATTCGGGTGACAGACATGCACTCATTTTTAATTATTATCTTCTCAAATTTGAGCATGAATTTTATGAGGTATTTTATGGCGATTACACTGCTGTTTATTTTTAGCTGTAAAAGTAAAATAGCAATTGTTAACCCCACGCAGGAAAAAATCACCGAATCGGTGTATGCTTCGGGTATTGTAAAAAGTGAAGACCAGTACCAGGTTTATGCGTCCGTTAATGGAGTTGTAACGGAATTGTTTGTGCAGGAAGGTGATACCGTGAAAAAGAGTGCTGCGCTGATGCAGCTTAAAAATACTACAGCCCAACTGAATACCGAAAATGCGAGGCTGGCTGCAAAATATGCTGCGGCTACCAGCAATGCTGAAAAATTACGGGAAGCTCAAAATGAGATTCAACTGGCAAAGAGTAAGGTTGACAATGATGAATCTTTAGTGACACGACAACGTAATTTATGGAAACAGGATATAGGTACACGCAATGAACTGGACAAACTTGAACTGGCCTATAAAAATTCATTGAGTACCTATGAAGCGGCCCGGCTAAAGTATACAGAACTGCAAAAGCAAATCAGTTTCCAGGATGAACAGGCGCAAAAAAATTTAAGCATCACAAAAAGCATTGTTGCAGACTATACGGTTAAAAGTGAAATGGATGGTAAAGTGTATAACGTGCTGGTAGAAAAAGGGGAGATGGTAAATACACAAAAGCCGGTAGCCATTATAGGCCATGTTACTGATTTTACATTAGAGCTGCAGGTGGATGAATATGATATTGCAAGGATTAAAGTTAATCAGCAGGTTTTGATAACCATG
>JBGSIG010000636.1:0-5500 GCA_041742655.1 Ferruginibacter sp.
CCGACCATGCAATATGAAAAGGATCCGGAGCGTCAGCAAAAGCTGCTTTCGAAAAAACAAAAGCCATCAATATCATAGGCCACACAATTAACACAGACACTATCAGCGGAAATAGAATGCGTTTAACCCTGTTAGCGATCATTGGTTGCGGGCCCTTTTTATAAAATAGTAATGCCGCAAAATAGCCGGATGTAACAAAAAACACTGGCATTCGAAAAGAATGGATGAAGGACACTATAATATCAAATAGCATGGAATTATTTTTTGGATCTTTTAAACTCCATGCAGTTCCATAATTCCCACTGCCATAGGTAATACCACAATGAATGACCAGCCCCAAAAGCATCATGATGCCTCTTAAAGCATCTAAAGAGTAAACTCTTTCGGACTTATTGGCAACATTCGTGTTTGTTATGGTTGTCTTTTCCATAATATAGGTTGGTTAAGGTTAAAATACAGGGTGTTTAAAAGCAATAGGTACACAATTTTTTTTCTGATTACAAATAACTCAGCCACCATTTTTCTTTATGGCTTTGTTTATATTTATCGTACCATTTACAAAGTGGATATACTGCAGCTACAATGGATATCCAAACTAGGTAAACAATCCCAAGCGAAAACCCGTAGCCTTTCAGGGTTTGCGTAAACCAAAGGGGCTCTTTTAAAATCCAAACCTGCCAGCCAAAATCGGTGAATAGCCCGGCCGCTATCATGGTGAAAAAATGAATGAGAAAAATATGCAACAGGTAATAGAACATTGGCACCCTGCCATAAACAGCAATAACCCTGGATGCCACACCATTTACATTTTCGGTAAAAGCAAGAAAAATAAGCGCAGGCCCAAGCGTCATCAATGCATATAATAAAGAAGGGGGGTATTTGGTAACTTTAATAAAAGAAAGAATTGTATAAATCGAAGATTGCTGATAGCTCCAGTGTGATGGATCGCCATAAACATTTATAAAACGGATAACAATGAAAAGTATAATTGCAGCACTTCCAAGCATCAATAATATTTTTTTTCTTTTTTCAGCAGGGAAGGAAGGGATATATAAATTGCCGATGCAATATCCCAGGGCCATAATACCTATCCATGGAAGTATTGGATAGCCCACAAGAAAATTTCTTCCATTCCAGGTAAAGAAATTCTGATCGTGCAGCAGCGCCCAGCCAAAGGCCGGTAAAGTATTACCGGCTACATGAATATTGTCTAACAGGTTATGGCCGGCTACTAAAAGAATGCCCACGAGCAAAATTATTTTGTTGGGTAAATGAATTAAACCTGCCAACACAATCATGCTTATTCCCAAAGCCCAAATAACAATAAAGTAAATGTTGGTAAAAGTGACATCAAAATTCCATTCAAATGCTATCAATGTCAGTTCCAATAATATCAGCCACCAGCCTCGTGTTACAAGAAAGATCGATAACTCTTTTTTTGATTTTTTTTGCCCGATCAAAAAAGCCGACGTGCCCGCAAGGCACATAAATATAGGGGCGCAGAAATGAGTGATCCACCTTGTGAAAAACAATGCGACACTTGTTTTATTTAAATCAAGCGGACCATATAAATATGCATCGGCATGAAAATAGTCTCTTACATGGTCCAGTGCCATAATGATCATTACGGTGCCGCGTAATAAATCAATCGATGTAATTCTTTTTGTAGTGGTTGCTGCTAATGGTTGCATTTATAAGCGTTTTGCCTGATGAATATATTTATTCTATGTGGGATTGCTGAATGAGTGTGCTGAGACCCGATCATAAATAACTCAGCCACCATTTTTCCCTATGATTGGTTTTGTATTTGTCGTACCATTTGCAAACCGGGTACAAAGCAATAACCACCGCTGCCCAAACTAAATAAACTATGCCGAGGCTAAATCCCTCGCCGGGAAGAACAAACAAGAAAAATGTTTTTGGTGCGGTGTCAAAGGCGTCCTGCAGGTGGTGGCCAAGTACAAAAAAGCCTACCATGGCCAGCAGGTGAATCAGGTAGATATGTATGATGTAATAGAACAAGGCTGTTCGCCCGTAAACAATCATTATATTGGTAAAGCCATTTTTTATGTTTTCAAAAAAAGCCAATCCCAATAATGCCGGCCCAATGGTAACGCACATATATAAAAGCGAACCGGGATACTTATGGATTTTTAGAAATGAAAGCAGCGTAAGCAATCCATTTTTCTGAGCTGTCCATGGCACAGGGTCGCCGTAAATATTAATGTACCGCAGTACGATAAAAAATAAAATCAACCCGACCCCGGTAAGGGCTAATATTTTTTGTCGCCGGGCTGCCGTAAATTTTGGCGAATAGAAAATACCAACACAATAACCCACCATCATAAGCCCGGTCCAGGGCAAAAATGGGTACACCATAAATACGAAATGACCGGGTGAAAATTGGTAAGGAGTAAAATAGCCGTGGTGTAATAGATCCCACCAAAAGCCGGCTTTAAAGCCGGAGGCAGCTTCCGGGAAATCCAATAAATTGTGACCCACTATAATCAACAATCCGATGGCTAAAATTATATTAAAGGGTAGCCAGATAGCTGCACTCAGTATCACCATACTAATACCGATGGCCCATATTACCTGAAAGGCAATAACATTGTAGAACGGATTAAACGTCCACGCAAAAGTGATGACAATAACTTCAATAAAAATTAGCCAGAGGCCCCTTTTGAATAAAAAAATGCTCAATTCCTTTTTTGTTTTTCGCAGGCTTTGCAGGTAAATAGAAGTGCCTGTTAGAAATACAAAAATTGGGGCACAAAAATGAGTGATCCACCTTGTAAAAAATAAAATGGGTGTGGTGGTTGCAAGATTTAAAGGATCATCAATATTAGCGCCGATGTGAAAATAGTCCCGCACATGGTCCAATGCCATTATAACCATTACGATACCACGAAGAATATCAATGGATTCAATTCTCTTTTTATTGTTTGACAATGAAGTTTGCATGAGCTTATTTAAAATTGAACAAGGTTAAAATCAGGATTATTTAATTACAGATAACTCAGCCACCATTTTTGTTTATGACTGGTCTTGTAGCCATCATACCATTTACACAATGGAAACATTATTATTACCACTGCCAGCCATATTAAATAAACTACCGGCAAACTAAAACCTTCTCCTGGCACAAGAAATAAAAATGGTATTTGTTGTGCAGCTTTCATTGCATCATCCATGTTGTGACCTCTTGCAAAAAATACAATGGTTGCGACTATATGAATAATAAAAAAATGAACCAGGAAATAAAAGAAGGGTACCCGTCCATACATCCTTACAATATTGGTGAAACGGTTTTGGATATTCTCTAAATAAGCAAGCAATATAAAGGCTGGCCCAATAGTAATGCACATGAACAATAAAGATGGCGGATATTTTTCAAGATTGATAAATGAAAAGAATGTATCCAGCGAATTACCCTGGTATTTCCATGGTAAAGGATTTCCATATACATTAATAAATCTTATCAAAACAAAAAAGAGGATTACCATCATTCCTATGTTGAGCAATATTTTTTTTCTTTCTTTAGGGCTATACATTGAGGAATAGAAAATACCTGTGCAGTAGCCGAGTATCATCAATCCTGTCCAGGGTAAAAATGGATACAGCACAATCAAAACATGGCTGTTTGCGAATGGTAGAGCACCCCGGGCGTGTAAGATATTATACCAAAAACCCGGTTTAAAAGCAGAAGATGCTTCTGCTATGTCCAACAAATTATGCCCCACAACAATTACTAAACCTATTGCAAGTATCAGTTTAAAGGGAAGGGATATCAGCAAGCCCAGTATGATCATGCTGATGCCGATGGCCCATATCACTTCTAAAAAAATAATATTGTACAGTGGATTAAAGGTAAAAATAAAAGACATGATGATCAGTTCTGCAGCAATCAGCCAAATACCTCTTTTTAATAAAAATAATCCCAACTCTTTTTTGGTTTTTCTAAAGCTTTGCAGGTAGATAGAAACCCCGGAAAGAAATACAAATACAGGAGCACAAAAATGAGTGATCCACCTGGTAAAGAATAAAGCGGGGGATACTGATGGTATTGCCAATGGATCGCCGGTGTTAGAAGTTACGTGAAAGAAGTCCCGGGTGTGATCCAAGGCCATTATAACCATCACAATGCCTCGAAGGATATCGATGGACTCAATTCTTTTTTTATTGTTTGATAATGCAGTTTGCATGAGCTTATTTAAAATTGAATAAGGTTAAAATCAGGATCGTTTAATTACAAATAACTCAGCCACCATTTATCTTTATGATTGGTTTTGTATTTATCATACCATTTGCATAGCGGATATAAAACAACAATAAAGCTTATCCAAAACAGGTAGGTAGCGCCCAACGAAAAACCATATCCTTTTAGTTGAGGTTCATACCATGGCCAGTCTTCCAACAGCATGTCGGTCCATTTGTAGCCACTCAATTGTGCTGCAAGCATGGCAGTTAAATGAATAAGGTAAATATGCAGTACGTAGAAAAACAACGGCACCCTTCCTATAGTGATAATTGGGTTTGAAAATTTTGTTGCAGGCTTTTCAGTAATTGCTAAAAACAACATTGCAGGCCCGAGTGTAATCTGCGTATAAAGTAATGACGGCGGGTACTTGGAAACATTTAAAAAAGATAAAATAGTAAAGCCAATAGTAGCTTGTTGTTGCCATTGACGGGGGTCGCCATACAAATTAATTGCCCTTATTACAATGAACAATAAAATGGCTGCGCTGCCGATAATCAGCAATCTTTTTTTACGAAGTGCTGCGGGATAAGTGGATGTATAAAAAGTTCCGAAACAATATCCAAGCGCCATAATACCTATCCATGCAAGTATGGGGTAACTTGTTCGGATAGTGTGGCCGCCAAAAGTGAAATATTTTGGGTCATGCAGTTCAGCCCATACAAATGCGCCCAAACCATTTCCGTCAACGTGAATATTGTCGAGTAAATTATGACCAGCAACAATCAATATACCTGTAATGAATATAACTTTTTTTGGAAGATGGATCAATGCCGCCAGAACAACCATGCATAGCCCGAGGGCCCAGATAACGGTAAGGTAAATACCGGTAAAAGAAATATCGAAAAACCAGGAAAAGTTTACTACGGTCAGTTCCAGCAACATTAACCACAAACCTCTTGTAAGTAAGAAAATGGATAATTCTTTTTTGCTTTTTCGCTGCCCAACCAAAAAGGCAGAAGTGCCTGACAAAAACATAAACACAGGCGCACAAAAGTGGGTGATCCACCTGGTGAAAAATAACAGCGTATTTGTTTTAGTAAGATCTGTTGCACTGAATAAGAATGAATCTGCATGAAAATAATCTCTTGTATGATCGAGCGCCATAATAATCATTACGACACCACGCAAAAGGTCAATGGATTCAATTCTTTTTTTGTTACCTGCTAACGGCTGTTGCATTTTAAGTGGTTTTATAAAGGTTTTTTTGGTAAAGGAAAGATTATTTTTTTCAATTATTAC
>JBGSIG010000637.1:0-2730 GCA_041742655.1 Ferruginibacter sp.
CAAGCATCTGTTGTTAGGTTTATTGGGTTTCCAAATTGTTCCTTTAAGCTGCAAGCCATTGGACTGAAAAGTGACTTCTTCCTCCTTAATTTCAGAGGCGTCCGTTTCTTTTTTTGTTAAATCAGATTCTATCGTATTTAAAAGTTCCTCTGTTTCGTTTGCGTATATATTCAGTTTTCCGGTTAAACCACCATCCAGTTTTTTGAATTTGTATTCGTAAGTATTAAAATCACTTACTATATAAAAGTTTACAGAGTCATTGCTTAGGTTAACATTCAACGCAGGAATGCGATAAGCATTCATTTCAATGCTTGTAAAAAATATGCTTGCTTGATTTTCTGTCTTGGTTACCTCTATTTGATAATTTAGAGAATCATTACCATAATTCAGACTTCCGGAATAGGTAACTTCTTCAGCATTTGCAGATGAAGTTATTGCAATAAAGAAAATGATAAAAAGGTAATGAAATTTCATTTCGAAGTAATTTTTTTTATACCCGTTGTTACTAAAAGTTTTTATTTCTTAATTTGAGTATTTATCTGTTCCATATATTTTGCATAGTTTCCATAATCCATATGCCTTTTTATTAAACCATTTTCTATAGTCAAAATTGTGACAAATGGAATGGATATTAGCACAGTTTCATTGCTGTCTCTTTTAAACCAAGATGTGGGCAATACACACTCAAAAGTTGAATTAATAATAATATGAGTTCCAGAAGCAAAGCCTTTTTTCAATGTTAAAGTTAACGTAAGGGGGCTTGTCATTCTTAAACTTATCTTTAAAAACGTTTTTAAAAAAGTTGTAAACATTTTCCTTACCAACAAAAGTAAAAGATTGTTTGAAAACATCTTTTGCTGTCGGGTCTTCAAAATAAATATCCTCAGCAAAAAGGGTTTTCATTTTATCAAAATCCCAATTGCCATAGGCTTTCATGTAATTTGTAGCAATTGTCTCTAAAGAATCAATTCGGGTTTGTGTTTTTGCCTGAACAACTATCAATAAATTTAAAAAGTAAAATAGTGCTTTTTTCATTTTGTGGTTTAGGTATTAAAAAGTTAATGTCTCTGTTAAATAAATATTTTGATCAATATCTTTTTGATAAAACCAAATGTCCCTTAGTTTTCTATCAACTAATAATTGCAACTGATCACCAATAAAAGGAGAATTCTTTTGAGTTGCATTTCCATAGCTCAGAATTCCTTTCGCTTTTATCTGATTGCCAAATTCTACTACTGCTGTATAAGCAGAGCCTCCCGCTAAAGTATACGTTGACTTTGACAATGGTCGATAAAACCCAGCATTAAAACTGCCTGCTTCATTAAGCCCTAACCCTCCTTGGATCGTTTTATCTGCATAATTGATACTATACACTTCACTACAAGGCACAACCAGACTTCCATAGTTGGCCAGTGTTTTACTTGCCGCTTTCAATAGCAATTGTTTGGCCTCCATGGTAAGCGTATGAGGTGTATTCAACGCATCTTTTTCTGAGAATTTAACTAAAAACGGATCTGTTTTTTTAAGAGCAAATACCCAATTAATGAAAAGCACTGCCCCCCTGCTGTTAGTATCAATTTTTCTATCCCAATTTTTTAAAGTGACTGCTGCACGGTTCAGTAAAGTATCGGAAGCCTTTGCTGCAAATGCTACCAATTCATCCACCGTTCTGTCAGCCAATTCTGCATAGGAGGAAGATTGCATCTCAACCACTTTATCAAAGCTTAATTTCTCTTCGCTTAAAATCATTTTAAGCGATCTTCTGGTCCTGTAATCAAAATTTTCAAATGGTTTATTCGAAATAAAGGATGGATAGTTTGCTGGTTCGCTTAAAAAAGGATAGGTACTGGTCCATGGCCCGTTATTTGAATTAGCAACAAACCCTGATTTCGGGTTAATTATTTTAGGCAGATCCTCATAAGCTATATATTCAGTAACCAGGGCGCCGGGTTTTGTAGCTGGTATTATTCCTGACCATTCCTGTAAAGTGCCATTCGGTCTTTTGGGTATGATACCATTGTACAGGTAAAGGATGTTGCCTTTTTTATCCGCGTAGATTATGTTTTGCAGTGGTAACTGAAGTTTCTTCAGGGCATGTTCAAACTCATTTAAGTTTTTTGATTTCGCCATATCCGAAAATTGCTGAACAAAAAATGGCCGGTCCAAACCGGAAAGTCTTAGTGCCAGCGCCTTCCCGTTCTTTTCCTCTATGATATAACCGTAATCTGATTTTTTGATCAATAGGGTTTTGCGCTCAATTGATTCCCCGGCTTTTACTTTAATTATCTCTTCTTTTGTTTCAAGTAGTTTCCATTTACCCTCTGTTAGGTAGCTATTGTCTTTAATTGTCAACTCAATTAGATCCATGGCATCTGCCTGGTTAAACGTAAGCCCCCAGCCAAGGTTTTCATTAAAGCCCATTGCGATCGATGGTATTCCGATCAAACCTATTCCGTACATATTCATATCCTTAGTTTGAAGATGTGCTTCAAAGAATAAATAATCATCAGTCCATGGTGGATGGGGTTGCAGCAATAAAATGGCATTGCCACTTTCTGTTTTTGAAGGAGCTAAGGCCCATGCATTAGATCCCGCAGTTTTCCATTCGGCGGCCTGGGGTTGCATAGCAAAAGCCCCTACCATAAGATGGTAACTGATTTGAAGTTTCGCCAGCGGATCCGTATTTTTTATTGGCAGTACCACTTTCAGTTCAACTGGTATTTCGGCAGC
>JBGSIG010000638.1:0-5032 GCA_041742655.1 Ferruginibacter sp.
AGCACATTTGCTTTATCAACAAGGGTTAATTTTTTTCTTCTTTTTTGGGCTGTTTTAAAAGCAAGATGGGCTATGCGCTCAACCTCTTCTTTGGTATACCTGAAATCGTCCGAGGCCCAGGTTTGTCCCTCATCTGTTCTCTTTTCGCCAAAATAGATACCACCGGTCAGTTCACGAAAAATGATGAAATCTACCCCTTCAATATAGCTGCTTTTTAAAGGCGACAAATGATGCAATGAGCGGTAAGTTGTTATGGGCCTTATATTAGCAAACAACTCCAACGTCTTTCTCAGCTTTAGTAAACCTTGCTCCGGCCTTATTTTAGCGCTTGGGTCATTATCGTATTTAGGATGCCCAATTGCGCCAAACAAAATGGCGTCGCTAGCCAGGCAGACTTCAATGGTCTTATCGGGCAATGGTGTGCCTGTTTCTTCAATAGCCACGGCACCCATCAGGCAATACGTTAATTTAAACTCATGATGAAAATGTTCCGCGACAGCTTCCAATACTTTAATTGATTGCTGGGTTACCTCCGGACCTATTCCATCACCGGTAATTATCGCAATATTTTTTTTCATGATTGATCCCGTTGGGATATTATGCTGCTGAATGATGAAGGGGGTTTGTTTCTCAGGCTTTAAACGGCTACTGCCTTCTTATGAGCGTGCGCCAGTACATTCAGGTCTTCTTCCATTACTTCCTTTTTACTATCTGCTACAATTAAGAATTCCTGGTACAATGCATCAATATCATTGCGGTCAAATTCGTAACCTAATTTCCTAAACCGGTGGGCCAACGCACTGCGGCCACTCCTTGCCGTTAGTACTATTTTTGAATCCTCAGCACCTACTTCTACCGGGTTGATTATTTCATAAGTTAGTGCATCTTTTAAAAATCCGTCCTGGTGAATACCGGAAGAATGTGAAAAAGCATTGCTACCCACAATAGCTTTGTTGCATTGTACTGGCATACGCATGGTTTCGGTAACCAACTGGCTCATGGGATACAATTGTTTGGTATTAATATCGGTATAAAAACCCATGCTTTTATGTTGCTTAATAACCATCACCACTTCTTCCAGCGAAGTATTACCTGCTCTTTCCCCAAGTCCATTGATGGTACATTCTATTTGCCGTGCCCCACCGATGATGCCAGCTATTGAGTTAGCAGTAGCCAATCCTAAATCGTTGTGACAATGACAGGAAATAATAGCTTTATCAATATTGGGCACATTATTTACCAGGTACGCAATTTTTTCGCCATATTGATGTGGTAAACAATAACCGGTAGTATCCGGAATATTTACCACGGTAGCACCTGCTGCAATAACAGCTTCTATTACTCTTGCCAGGTATTCATTTTCGGTACGACCTGCATCTTCAGCATAAAATTCTACATCATCTACAAAATTCTTAGCCCACTTTACGCATTGTATGGCTCTTTGTAAAATCTCTTGCTGTGTAGAATTAAATTTTGATTTGATATGAAAATCGGAAGTGCCGATGCCGGTATGAATTCTTGGACGTTTGGCATATTTTAATGCTTCCCCCGCTACCTCAATGTCTTTTTGCACCGCCCGGCTTAAACCACAGACCGAAGTATTCTTAATAATTTTAGAAATTTCGTTTACCGAATTAAAGTCTCCGGGCGACGAAATGGGGAATCCAGCTTCAATGATATCAACGCCCAACTCTTCTAGTTTCAGCGCAAGTTCAACTTTCTCTTTGGTATTTAATTTACAACCCGGCACCTGCTCCCCGTCACGAAGGGTAGTGTCAAAAATGTGTATCTTACTGTCAGACATAGAAATTGGTTGAGTTTATACTGTTGGTTTAAATTATTTTTGTTTAAAGGCATTCAGCTATATATTTAGCCCTATTTACGAATGTAATCACTTAATACATAGTGCAATGAACAAAATGTTACCTTTTTTACGCTTCAAAAATCGCCGTTTTTTAAGTTAATTACTCTACCAGTAAGGGTTTAAAAGAAATCAAATTACGATGCCCAACCGCAGTACAGACACCTTATTTCAATTAATTAAATCGCTTGAAAAGAGTGAAAAACGCAATTTTAAGCTTTTTGCCAACAGAAACACCTATGGGGAGGAGCTAAAGATAGTGCAGCTTTTTGATGCGCTGGATAAGATGGATGAGTATGACGAGGCCCTCTTATTGCGTAGAAATGAAACCATCAAAAAACAGCAGCTAAGTAACTTAAAGGCACATCTTTACAAACAGGTATTGGGAAGCCTTCGGTTGATGGATGATGATATCAACATAGATATTCAGTTAAGCGAGCAAATGGTATATGCCCGTATTTTGTACAATAAAGGACTTTATTTACAAAGTCTTAAGGTGTTAGACCGAATAAAAGACATTGCAAAAGCCAACAACCAGTTTACCTATTTTCAACAAGCTTTGTTTTTTGAAAAAAGTATTGAATCACTCTACATTACCAGGAGTATTCAAAACCGGGCAGAACAATTAAGCAGGGAAACTACCGAAATAACCAATAGTTTAACGCTTGCTTCACAGTTGTCGAATCTTGCGTTGCAGTTGTATAGTTGGTACATACAAAATGGCCATAGCCGCAATGAAGCAGAAAGCGCCTCAGTGCAGAATTTTTTTGTTGAGGGCCTTGGAGATAAGGCCCAACAATGCGTTCATTTTTATGAAAAATTATTTCTGTATCAAAGCCACTGCTGGAATGCTTTTATTCGCCAGGATTTTTTACAATACTACCGGTACACACAAAAATGGGTAGATCTTTTTGAAAAAGAGCCTTTTATGATTGTCATTGAAACGGGCCATTATATTAAAGGCATGCACAACCTAATGGGCTCTCATTTTGACCTCGGCAATTATAAAAAACTAACGGAAACCCTTGCTACTTTTGAAACTTTTAGTAAAAGCCCCATTGTGTTAAACAATGTAAATAACCGCATTCAATGCTTTGTGTACGGCACGTTATCCGTATTTAATAAACATTTTTTAGAAGGAAGTTTTACGGAAGGTTTACAAATAATTCCCGAGATAGAAAAAAAGATACAGGAATACGAAATTTATTTGGACAGGCACCGCATATTGGTTTTCGACTATAAGACTGCCTGCCTGTATTTTGGCAGCGGTGATTACGAAAAAACGGTTGACTATTTAAATAAGATCATCAACTGGAAAGTTGACTTGCGTAGAGATCTACAGTGCTACAGCAGGCTGCTGCATCTTATAGCGCACTACGAATTAGGTAACGAAGAAATACTGGATTCCCTGATAAAATCTGTTTATCGGTTTATGGCTAAAATGCAAAACCTGAGCGTGGTGGAAGAAGAGATATTTAAATTTATTAGAAAATCTTTTCACCTATCCGTTAAAACAGTAAAGCCCGAGCTGGAAAAATTATTGGTAAAATTGAAGACTTTAGAAAGTAACCGGTTTGAAACAAGGGCATTTATGTACCTGGATATCATTTCGTGGCTGGAAAGTAAACTGGAAAATATTCCCGTGCAGGATATACTAAAAAGAAAATTTGCTGCTAAAAGAATCAAGTGATTTTTTCTACAAAAAATAGTTCACAGCCAATGCGTATCCTTTTAAACCGAGCCCACTGATAACGCCTTTTGCCTTACCTGACACATGCGATAGTTTTCTGAATTCTTCCCGTGCGAAAATATTGGAAATATGCACTTCTATAACGGGGGTGGTAATAGCTGCAATAGCATCGCCTAAGGCAACTGAAGTATGTGTATACCCGCCGGGATTTAAAATTATGCCATCGTAAGTAAATCCTATTCGCTGAATTTCATTAATAATTTCACCCTCTACATTGCTTTGAAAATAATGAAATGCCACACCGGTAAATGATGCTTTTAATTCTTCGAGGTATTGCTCAAAAGTTTGGCTACCATAAATCTCCGGCTCTCTTGTACCAAGCAGGTTCAGGTTAGGCCCATTAACGATAGCGATGTTCATTGTGCGAATATAAATTTAATTGATAAGGAAAATTTAATTTGACAAAAGCAAATTTAGAGCCCACCGACACCCTTTACGGATCTAAAGTTTTAAATTGCTCCGGCGTCACTACATTAATGCTCTTTTCATACAACCTGTCAATTTTATCCAATATTTTCTTGACCCAGGCACGGGGCACAATTTTCTTCGCCAGAATTAAACGATAATTACCCGTTTTTAAAAAATAGTTGCTTTTATCATAGGCGCCAATCGGCAATTGGTTGCCGACATAATTCACGCTAACGTTCCACGTATTACTATTGTAACCGGCTGCCATTTTAAACACTGTTACCGGATTAATATATGTTTTTTTTATTTTTAACAGATTGCTATACTCAGTGGAAAAACCTAAATTAACATTAAAGCATAATGAACCAGTTATAAAAAAATGTTTGGCCAACACCAATGTATATGCATATCCCCCACCCGGGCCAAAACTTACAAAATTTACCTGATTAATACCTGCCTGTGGATAAATGTTTTCAAGATTATAAGGAACGAAAGCGCTGTCGCCCTTCATTTTTCCATAATAAATTTCACCCCCTAATAAAAAAGAACCGGCCGATTTTGTTTGCCACTCATTTTGAGTTAAAGCGGCCCTGTAAGAAAACTTTTTATCATTAAATACTCTACTTACAGAAAGGCCTAAAAGATTAACATTTATATCTGGCCGAACATAATAATTTCCGCTGGTATTTCCGTTTGCCCCTTTAGGGTATAGATAATAGCCATCATAAAATTGGAGGTACCAGTCAACTACCCATTTGTTAGGGTAAATATGACCCTGCAAATCAATGTATTTTGTTTTTCCTTTTGAGTCATTTTGATTATTTAAAAAATTAAAGCCGTATGAAAGATTTATTGAAACAATATGATAGGTAACTCCTAACCCGAGGCTGAGCAAAGAGTTTGGGCGATATTTAAGCTCGCCGCTTTTATCTGCTTCGTTTAAACTTAAAGCAGTGTACTTTTTAGAAAGGTAAACCCGTTCTGTTAAAAGACCTGGATAGGATTTATAGTAT
>JBGSIG010000639.1:0-5919 GCA_041742655.1 Ferruginibacter sp.
ACAATGAAAATAATTATGGTTTTTTGAAATGGAAATATCTCAATACCAATGATAAAAAAAAGATATGGTCATTGGGGTCTTCGAGGGTTTTGCAGTTTAGGAGTAATATGTTTGACTCAACATTTTACAATGCTGGCTATACTATATCAAGTATCAATGATTTTTTGCCATTTCTAAAAAGTATTCCCGAAAAAAAATATCCTGAGTTCCTGATTATGGGTTTAGATCAATTTATGTTCAATGCTGCCTGGGATCATTTAGAAAAAAGGGTGCAGGCAAAATCATGGCAAAACAGTTTCACACTCTATCCCGGGTTATCAACTTACGAAAGTATATTTAAGGATATTGTGGAAAGAAAGTATAAGTTTAGCGATTTTCACAAGGATAAATCCGTTGCTAAAATTGGCATTAATGCTGTCGTAAATAATACCGGATTTCGATCCGATGGCAGCATGTATTATGGTATTCAAATTGCTAAGCTAATTGATAAAGATACTACCGCGGCAGATTATGAATTCTCTGGTACATTTGATAGAATCAGGCAAGGCAATAAGCGTTTCGAACCTGGGAATTCAGTAAATGAGAAGGCGCTTTTAGAATTAAACGAACTATTGAAATTTTGTGAACAACAAAAAATTCAGGTTGTCGGTTTTCTACCGCCATATGCAGATAAGGTGTATGAAACAATGAAAGAAAGCGGTAACTATGGCTACTTAAATGAAATCTATCCCAAAGTGAAGCCTGTATTTGATAAGTATCGATACGAGATTTATGATTATTCAAAAGTGTCATGGTGTAAATCAAATGATTTTGAAATGATTGATGGATTTCATGGCAGTGAACTGACCTGTCAAAATATCTTAATTAGCATGCTTGATTCTGGCTCCGTTTTAAACAAAGTAACTAATGTTATGAAATTAAAGACAGAACTGTCAAATAGAGAGAATAGCTACATAATTTATAATAACTAGTAAAAATAAATTAATGATTAATGCCTATCCACTGGTAAGGGGTCTCGCAAGTTATATTGTTCCTCAAAAATTTTTTAAAAGGCCGGGTTCCGGCGGCACGTTTTCAAGTGAATACTGTTATTCGGTATGGTTGCGGCACCTGGTACAACTCAATAATTGTGGATTAATTACAAGCGTGCACGACATAAGAAATCTTGCAGAGATTGGACCGGGAGACAGTTTGGGCATTGGCTTGGCGGCAATGTATACCGGGGCAGAAAATTATTATGCTTTTGATGTAATAAAACATACCAGCAAAGAGAAAAACAAATCGATCAATGATGAGTTGCTGCAGCTTTTTAAAGAAAAGAAAGACATTCCGAATGGAACACACCAATTTAGAAATACAAACCCGGTGCTCAACAATTATCAATTTCCTGCTGACTTAGTTAGTATTACTACAGAGGATTGCAATGACAGGCATCAGCGAATTGAGAAGTACCTAAATGATCTGGGTTCTAAGGATTCCGCTATACAATATGTAGTTCCCTGGATGGGACAAAAGCACGGGAACGTTTATGATATTGATCTTATTATTTCGCAGGCCGTAATGGAACATGTTGACGATATTGAATTCGCTTATGCAGAGATGCAGCGATGGCTTAAACCCGGCGGCATTGTATCTCACCAAATTGATTTTAAGGCACATGAAATGACTAAGGATTGGGACGGCCATTTTTATATACAACCTTTTATGTGGAATATTTTAGCTCATGGAAGAAAATATCCTATGAACAGGCTTCCACTATCGCCTCATATAGAAGCAATGGAAAAAGTAGGCCTGACAATAAAAAATATCGTACCGGTTATCAGTAAAAATAATTTTGCCGACAGACAGACTTCAGTGCCGGGTACTGTATTCAAAACCGATGACTTCACCATTTCATCGGCCCTGATACAGGCTGTAAAATAAATTGACAGCCTTAGTTAGCCATTCCCTAAAATAGAAAAATAAAAACAACAGGCTTTTGTTTGCGAAAATGTTTTTAACTGTTGATTTGCGAAAGTTTGTAATAATTTAATGCGAAAGAAAATAAAGGAAATCTTAGGCAGGCCGGTGTTGAAAAATATGATGGTGTACGCCCTTACTGATGGCCTGAGCCGTGCGATACCTTTTTTAATAATGCCTGTTATTGCACTGTACCTTAATCCTGCTGAGTTCGGTATTGCAAGTAACTACTTAATTTTTACGCAAGCGATCGGGGCCTTTATTAGCTTAAGCACCAACTCCTATTATGCGGTTGATTATTACAGAACGCCACCTGAAAAAAAAGCTGCGTTTTTATCAAACCTCATTATTGTTAATGCAGCCGTTACATTATTGTGTTTTGTTGTGGTGCTGTTTACTACCGGCTACCTGAGGTCGTTCTTTGTTATTACACTTGAGTGGCAGTTGCTGGGTTGCCTGATGATGTTTTTTTCTGCCGTTACCGATATGCTGGTAACTTATTTGAGGATGGAAGAGAAACTGAAACTGTATGCATATTATCAATTTTTAACTTCCATTTCATCTGCGGGTCTTACCTTACTGTTTGTAGTTGTTTTTCTTATGTCGTGGCAGGGCCGGGTATTGGCGTTGGTAATAAGCAATTTTATTTTATTCGTAACGGCAGCATTCATATTTGCCAAAAAAGATTTGCTGCGATTTAGCTTTGATAAAAAAAGTTTTGTAGAATCATTAAAATTTGGAATTCCCCTTCTTCCGCATAAATTATCTACCTGGGTAAAAGGAGGTTTTGACAGGGTAGTGATTACCAAAAAAATGGGCGTGTACGACACTGGCTTGTTTTCCTTCGGTGCCAATATTTCAAGTGCTGTCACTCTTTTTGTCACCTCTTTCTTCGGAGCATTTACACCCTACGTTTACAAACAGTTGAAAATAATTGAAGATGATGCTACAAAGGATTTACCGGTAAAAAAGTCGATTGTCAAAAAATGCTATATTGCTATATTGGCATTTTTGCTTTTGTTAGTGCTGTGCTATTTTTCACTGACCTGGATTATTAAATTATTTTTTGATCAGTCGTATCAGAAAGCCCTGCTATACTTTCCATTTTTTTTCATTGCTATTTTTTTTAATTTCCTGTATGGGTTTGTATCAATTTTTATTTTCTATAGTAAAAAAACGAAGTTTTTGGGATTATTTTCCATTGGGGTATCGCTCATCCAGGCATCCAGCACTATCCCCCTTGTTAATTTATACGGCACATTGGGCGCCTCCTACTCGTTGTTAATTGGCAGTGCCTTCAAAGCGATCATTATAGGCATTTACAGCCAAAGGGTTTATGCAATGCCATGGCTGTATTCTTTTAAACGCATTCATTAATGAACAACAATATATTGTTTTATTTTAACTGGCAATTAAAGCCGGTGCATTTTGGTATTGTAATTGAAAAACTGGAATCAATTATAGAGGAACAAAAAACTAACCCCGGCAAAATATATTTCTTATTTTGCGACGGCAGCCTGAAGCCATGTTACAGTAATAGGGCTGCGGATGCTGACCTGTGTAAAATTTGCCGGTTCAACAGTTCGGTTGGTTTACGCAAATTTAAAGACACTATAAAAATAATTTCAACCTCCGGCTATCAACTCGAAGTAACGGAAAGTTCCCTATTTTCCTACAATACAGTTGACGAAATAAAAAAATTGCAGTACAAGGGGGTGCAGGTAGGTTATGGGGCATTGTCATCGTATATTTCTTTTACCAGGAACCTTGAACCATTAATAGATATAGATTTCAGGAATTATTTTGACAGGCTTCTTCAATCGGGCGTAAAATTAACCGACAGTGTTTTAGGTATTATTGAAAGGGAAAATATTACGCAGTGCTATTTTTTTAATGGAAGAACAGCCGATACCAGGCCGCTGTATGATATATGCGTTACCCGGAACATCCCTTTCACCTCGCTGGAAATGATAAAAAAAGCCGATGATAAATTTTTCATTAGCGACTTCGTAAATTGTTTGCCGCACGATATTGAATTTCATCACAATAGAATGATGAAAACATGGAATAACAGTGCTGACTCACGGGAAACGAAATGTAAGGAGGCGGCTGCTTTTTTTGAAAAAAGAAGGGGTGGTATTTTAGTAAGAGATAGAACAGTATATACGGGTGAACAGGTGAGTGGTTTGTTGCCGGAAAATTGGGATAAATCGAAAAAAAATATTGCTATTTTTATTTCCTCCGAAGATGAGTTTGCGGCGATTGGAGATATTTTTGAAAAGTTGGCAGTTTTTAAAACGCAGGAGGCTGGTATTATCAGCATATTGAATCAATTTAAAGACGATAATAATTTTCATTTTATTATTCGAATCCATCCTAACTTAGGAGATGTAAATTATGACTATCATCATCGTATATTTAAGCTGCGTGATAACTATGCCAATGTTACAGTAATAGAGGCTACTTCAAAAGTAAGCACCTATGCTTTAATTGATGCCGCTGATAAAATTATTGTATTTGGTACCACGGTGGGGGTAGAAGCCTGCTACTGGGGTAAACCGGCAATATTGCTTGGTGGCTCTTTCTATTACTACCTTGATGTGGCTTACAAACCTGCAAACGCAGCTGAATTGTTTGTATTGCTGGAAAGTGATTTAGCAGCAAAGCCTACAGAGGAAGCATTAAAGTACGGTTATTACATGATGAATTTTGAACAGTATTCCCGGGAAAATAAATTTAGTCCCAACGAATTAAAACTATTCGGCAAAAAAATGGGATTGGGACACCGACATTTGCAGGTATTGGGCAGTAAAACTTTATTCAGGATCATAGAACGCATACTAAAAAGAATTTGGTCGGGTGATAGGGGAAGCAGGTTGGCCATTCCAGTTAAAGAACGTTTAATTATTAAATAAAAATGGTAAAACTTTTAGACTGTACACTTAGAGACGGGGGGTACTACACCAATTGGGATTTTGATCCATTGGTAGTAGAAAAATACTTTTCCAGCTTTAATGAATTACCGTATGAATACCTCGAAATAGGGTATAGGTCCAAGCCCATGAAACAATACCTTGGTGAGTTTTTTTATTGCCCCGATTATGTATTGGAAAAAGTGCGGGGACTTTCGACAAAAAAACTAGTGGTGATACTGGATGAAAAAGATGTTTTGAAAGAAAATGCAGTGCAACTTTTAAAGCCCTGTGTAGGAATAGTAACAATGGTTAGAATGGCAATAGATCCCAAAAATATTAAACGTGCATTGGGGTTAGCAGAAGTTGTAAAAAAAATGGGTTTTGAAGTGGGTTTTAATGTAATGTACATGTCTGCATGGAGAAATTACAAAGAATTCCTGGAGCAGTTAAAAGAAGTAGAAGGGCTGGCAGATATTTTTTATATGGTAGATTCTTACGGAGGTGTGTTTCCGAACCATGTAAAGGAAACATATGATTTGGTAAAGCAAAAAGCAGACGTTCCTATTGGGTTTCATGGCCATAACAATCTTGAACTTGGCCTTATCAATACACTTACGGCCATTGATTGCGGAGCTGAAATGGTAGACACTACTATTACCGGAATGGGAAGAGGAGCAGGAAACCTTAAAACCGAATTATTGCTTACGGTGCTAAATACAACCCAGGGGCTGGAGGTAAATTTTAATGCACTTAGCCAGGTGACTGATATTTTCGAACAATTAAAAAAGGAGCATGAGTGGGGTACCAATCTTCCTTATATGGTATCCGGAGCTAATTCGCTGCCGCAGAAAAATGTAATGGAATGGGTAGGTAAAAGGTATTATTCATTCAATAGTATCATCAGGGCCTTGCACAATCAAAAAGAAAACAAGGAGGACAATGAAGTGTTTCCCCAGTTTAAACCCGCTAAAAATTATAATAAAGTATTAATCCTTGGGGGTGGCCCTTCAGGTGTTAGCCACGCTAATGCACTACACGATTTTGT
>JBGSIG010000640.1:0-8361 GCA_041742655.1 Ferruginibacter sp.
CGGGATGTTTTTGCAACAATGACGTGAGGCCACATACAATGGAACTGGCCATTCCTTCAGCCCACTTTTTATTTGTTACGACGAAAGCATGGTCTGTATTAATTTCAGCGATTACCGAATCGGCATTTGCCCCGACAACTACCACCAATGGGTGCACGCTTGCCAAAGCCGCAACCTCGACGGCGTGGCCCAGGAGGCTTTTTCCCTTGTATTGCAGTAATTGTTTCGCCCTGCCCAAACGGGAAGAGCCACCGGCCGCAAGTATCACTATACCACAGTTGCTATCATTTTGACTTGTAGAAGAAATAGCCAATGGATTTATTGTTTTGAAAATATTTTTATGTTTTCAATTTTAGCGGATGAGCGGTCATGAATTACCGATGTATTATTTTTTAGTGAAATGGTTTGCCTGCCGCTCAACACTGCCTTAATTTCTGCAACAATTGAAAGAGCAATTTCTTCTGAGGTTTCTGCACCGATATCGAGGCCAACAGGGCTGTGCAAAACTGACAATTGCTGCTGTGTAAATTGCAACCCGTTCTCCTGCAGTTCGGCCAACAACTGCTCCTTTTTTTTGCGG
Source organism: Ferruginibacter sp. (assembly GCA_041742655.1). GTDB lineage: Bacteria > Bacteroidota > Bacteroidia > Chitinophagales > Chitinophagaceae > Ferruginibacter. The sequence goes on from JBGSIG010000640.1 coordinate 581, forward strand.
GCGCCCAGCATACCGATATACAATAAATTTTTAGTCAGCAATGTGCCCAACATAGCGACATCGTAATTGTAATTATGCGTCATGAGCACAAAAACTGTTTGCTCATCAATAGTAACCTGGCTCAATACATCTTCGGGCTTGCTGAGCAATACCTGGCAACTGCTGCTAAACCGCTCGGCTTTGGCGTAGGCCGGCCTTCCATCTATCACTGTTGTTTTCCACCCAACGATGGTTGCCAGCTCTACCAGGGGAAATACATCGTTGCCTGCCCCAATGATTACAAGTGAAACAACAGGTTGTATTATTTCAATGAAGGCTGTTTGCTGCCGGCTTTCAAAAGCATAATTTTTAAAAGAAGATTGCTGATGTGCCAACGCTGCTTCACTGTCTTTTATCAAAATGTTTTTTAATGGCGTGTCGTTGCCGGCAATAAACCCATCGTCGCTATATAGTAAACAAGTACCTGCTTGTATGCTCTTTTTATCTTCTAAAGAAAACAATGTAACCAACACCGCTCTTTGCCTTTTGCTGGCAACCATTTTTAAAAATTCAATAGGGTTGTCGTTGGTTGAAGTGTCAATGGGCTCTATCAACACCTGTATTATACCATTGCAACCAAGCCCCATACCAAGTTGTGCATCGTCCTCGTCGTTTGTGTCGTAGGTTACCAGCATTGGCTTTTTCTGTGCCATGGCCCTTAGGGCTTTTCTTAAAGCATCCCCTTCAAGGCAACCTCCACTAATGGCACCGGTTAGCTGGCCATTTTCCGTCACCAGCATTCTTGCACCGGGTCTTCGGTAGCTAGAGCCCTCAACATGCACAAGGGTAACCAAAGCAGTTTGCAGCTGCTGCTTTGTTGCCTGATCAAATGCTTTTATGATGTCAGATATTTCTTTCATTTCAAACCTTTTTTAAAAATGCAGGTTTTACTGTCTTAGGGCCTTTACCTGAGAGGGTGCAATGGCAGTGGGTATTTTATTGCCAAAACTATTGCGGGTGTAGTTCAATACATCTGCAACCTGTTCATCAGTTAAATAATTTTGCGCAGGCATTTGCCCGTTGTACACTTTACCATTCACCGTAATTTCTCCATTTTGCCCCAACAAAATAATGTTGATCAATGTTTTTGCAGGGCTCTTCAGGTAAGTAGTTTTTGCCAGCGGCGGGTATACATCTGCAATGCCGTTTCCGTCCACAAGGTGACAGGTCATGCAGTATGTGTTGTAAACTTCGGTACCTCTTTCAATACTTTTTTTAAGATCATATTTTTGAAGAAAAGAAGACGATATGACAATTATACCAATTGCGATAATTGACGGCACCAATACTTTTTGCATATTGTAAATATTTTTTTAGATACGGATAAACTATTTTTTATTTAAAGTTTCAACGGCAGTTTGTAAAAAATAAAACGCAGTCATATTGAAAAATACCCTCCAAATATTTTTCTCTATAAATAATTAATAACTGTATCGCCCTTTCACCATTCACCATTGACCATTCACCATCACACTTTATTAATATCAAACGGCAATGTTCTTATACGTTTACCTGTTGCGGCAAAAATGGCATTGCACAATGCAGGTGCAAATGGGGGTAAACCGGGTTCGCCTACTCCTTTAATAGAAGGGCCGCCGTTTGCTAAAATAAACACTTCGATTTGTGGCATTTCATTGATGCGCAAAATGGGATTGTTATTATAATTGGTTTGCACTGTTTGCCCCTTCTCGAATGTAATTCCGTTTTTAATTGCGGCGGTTATCGCCATTACCATAGCACCTTCTACCTGTGCCTGCACCATATCGGGATTTACTACAGTGCCTAAATCAATTACCGCATAAGCTTTTTCAATTTTTACACCAGTGCCTTTTGTTGACACTTCTACTACATAGCCGCCAAGCCCTGCGAAAAATTCATACTGTGCCACGCCACGGCCCCAACCTTTGGGCAATGGGTTATCCCAATTGGAAACTTCTTTTAATTTCAGTAAAACATTTTTTGTGTCTGATTCTTTTGTTAGCATCTGCAGCCGAAATGCCATCGGATCCTTCTTTGCTTTCACTGCCAGTTCATCAATAAAACATTCCTGTGCAAATGCCAGCGTGGTGCTGGTAACAGCCCGCCATGCCACAATGGGAATATGGATGTCGGCATGCACGTACATATTTTTCATGTTGGCAATTTCATATTTCTGTTCGCTGATGCCTTCGGTCATGGTACCGTCTTTTTTAGTGGCATCATACCCCTCCTTGTCTGACGCATCAAGCGATGGAGCGATTACTTTGTGCTGAAATGCAACCAGTGTACCATCTGCAGATAAGCCGCCCTTTAAATCAGAAAAAGTCATGGGACGGAAAGGCCCTTGTTGTGTATCATCTTCCCTTGACCAAATTAGCTTTACGGGTTTACCTATTTTTTTTGTCAACTGAACTGCCTCATGAATATAATCGTTGTAGAGTCGGCGACCGAAACCACCACCGTTAAAAAACATATTTAGTTTAATGTTTTCTTCCGGAATGCCGTATGCTTTGGCAAATGAACCAACAATATCTGCGGGCACCTGAGTAGATACCCAAAGTTCCAGCTTGTTTCCATCATACCAACTTGCAGTGCAGTTCATGGGTTCTATTGGCGAATGAGATACCATGGGCGTTTCATAAAATGCTTCCACTTTTACAGGAGCGTCAGCAAACGTTTTATTAAAGTCGCCCCTGTCAATATCTATTACGCCATCTTTCTTTGCCAACTCGTGCAGGTGTTTGGCATACTCAACAGAATTAAATTTTTCATTTCCCTTATAGTCCCATTTTACTTTAAGCCCTTTACGGCCCTGGTAAGCTGCCCAGTAATTCTCCGCAATTACTGCCACCACTTCGTACTTGTATTTACCGATGATTCTTTCACAAGTTTCAACACTTAAAACACCTTTCATTTTTTTTGCGGCGCTGTCATCATAACTCACCAGTTTTCCTCCAAATACAGGGCAATATTCAATAGAAGCATATACCATGCCCGGTACTACTGCATCAATACCAAACTCGGCCCTGCCGGAAACTTTAAGCGGAACATCCGGGCGCTGCACATTTTTTCCCAACAACATGAAATCTTTTGGGTCTTTTAATTTGGGCGATTTAGGTACTTCCAGTTTAGAAGCCGATTCGGCCAACTCACCATAACCCAAACTTTTACCGGAAGGTTTGTGAAATACTTTTACATCCTGCGCATAACATTCTTCAACAGGCACATTCCATTGCCTGCTTGCAGCCAGCACCAACATTTCACGGGCACTGGCGCCGACTTTCCTCAATAAAAAATACTCACTTCTCACAGACATACTGCCACCGGCAAATTGCATCGGGCCGAATTTTTTTTGCCCCGAAGTCTGTTTTATGGTTACCTGGTCTAGTGTTAGGTTCAACTCCTCTGCTATCAAAGAAGGGATAGATTGAAAAGTACCTTGGCCTATTTCTGGTTTTGAATTAAAGATGGAAATGACGCCAGATTTTTCAATGACAACATAGGGTGTTAATTCGTACGAGATAGCCTCTTCACTAAGGTTGGCAATCTGCCCAACGTCATTGCCTTTTACTGAAAGGCCCAAGATAAAGCCAGTGCCGGTAATACCTGTAATTTTAATAAAGTTCCGGCGATTAATATTTGAAGCAAGTTTTTCCATAATGTAAAATTGAAATGGTTAAACCCATTATAGCTAACGGGCAATGAATGAACAGTGAGTTATTTTGCCAATTCTGCCGCCCTGTGAATGGCAGAACGTACACGTTTATATGTACCGCAACGACAAAGGTTACCCTGCATGGCAGCATCAATATCTGCATCCGTGGGGGTGGGCTTATTTTTCAATAAAGCAACTGCGCTCATAATTTGGCCCGACTGGCAATAACCACACTGCGGAACCTGTAGCTCAATCCATGCTTTTTGTACGGCATGATCGATATTCTCTGAAATGCCTTCGATGGTAGTAATTTTTTTGCCTGCAGCGCCAGCGGCCGGAAAACTACAGGAGCGAATGGGATTGCCATCCAAATGTACCGTGCAGGCGCCACATTGGGCTATGCCACATCCAAACTTTGTTCCCTTTAACCCCACAAAATCGCGGATAACCCAAAGCAACGGCATCGTTGCTTCCACATCTACCGTGTAGGGCTTATTGTTGACATTAATTTCGTAAACAGGCATGTTATCTATTTTAAGATTTATGAATATGCGTTTACAATTTAGCTATTTTTTAAGGGATGCTGAAAATATTTTGGCAGGTTACCTATTTTGCCGTTAAGGCGTTATGACGTTTTTTATTTCTTTAATACCTCCACGGCTTAACCGTTATTTTTCCGTTCCTTAGTTCTTCATATCGGCCGACATTTTTACATGCAACGATAGTTTGCAACATTGGCTTCATTCCAAATCAAATAGATCGAATGTGGCAGTTACAAGTGGTTGGTGGGGGTAACCAACCACGGCTCAAATAAAAAACTATGTCAGGCTTGCTGAACCACCTATTGCGTACGTATTAGATTTCAGATTTCGATGCTGCATTTTCAGCATAGGTGCTTACGCAAAACGAGTGACTGTCTTCTGCAAAAAAAATTAAACGTTAGTTGCCTGCCTGTACAAAATCTGTCCGTGAATAAGTGCCCGGCGATGCATGGTCGCCCTCTTTGAAACTGATAGTTACAAAATTAATTCCCTTTAATTCTGTAAGGTTATAAGTTACTTCCGCAATATATTGTTCAGCGCCTGTAGAGCCCAATTGATCACTTAAATAAGCACTTTTCTTAACTATTAAAAAGATACTGTCGTGCGATATTTTTGTAAAGGAAAGAGGAATTTCGGGATAGAGCTCATTGAATAAACCAATAATGTTCTCTTCGTTCAATGAATCCGGCGGCAGCGGCCTGCTTCTTATCATGCCGAAACCGTTTTTCGTTTGAGCATCGCCCGACCAAAAATAGTGGCTATCGGTATTTGCAATTGCCGTATCAACGGTAACAACGGTAGTAGTATCAATAGGGGTTACAACTTCATCAGGTTGTTTTGTGTTGCACGAAAAAATAATCGCAAGGGGAAAAACCAAAAATAATCGCATCTTCATAGTTGTTTTTTTAAGTTATCAATGGTACAGATAATTGTTGATTATAACAAAATTCACTCCAATATTTCGTTCATAGAAGTAAAATGCTGTAGCACGAACCCAGGCTGTTTTTTTGCCTTATTTTTAGCAATGTCTCTTATTCAAATCTTTGTGTGAAGGCAAGGTTGCGATTACCGGATGCGATAAATCGGATGAGATATTATTCAAACCTCCTTTTTCTGTCAGAGCAGGATGCCAGGTACTGCGCAAGGATCGTAGCGAGAAAACGTTTGCAGGAAAAAGTAATTTTAAATATCCAAAGCAGGAAAACACCGGACGGCATGGCAACTATAAAATATTATTTTTTGTTGGCATTATGCACATATATTTTACCGTCTTTCATTACAAAATCTACTTTCAGTACAGCGTTAATATTTTTTTCAATTTCGTTGTCCACAGCAATGATATCCGCTAAATAACCCAATTTAATTATACCTACTTTGCTACTCCAGTTTAGCTGTTTAGCTCCATTGATAGTAGCCGATTTTAAAATTTCCGGGATGGACATTCCTGATTCATAATATCCAATCAGCGTTCTTTTAGACGGTTCTGCATACGGTAATTTTAAATCAATATAGTCATCAGAACCGGCTGCTATGATTACGCCTTTTTTAATGGCCCATCTTAAACGGGCACCAAAAAATTTTTGCCCCATCATTAAATTTTTTTGCTTATGTACATCGCCTGGCCAGGAAAGATTTGAATAGATCGTAGTAGTAAGGCTGTCTCCATCCGTGGGTACCAGTATTACCTTTTTTTTGGCCATTAAATCCAATGTTGAATCTGCTATCTGATAGCCATGTTCAATACCATCAACCCCACTTATTACAGCATTATAAACAGCCAGGTTATCGGTTGCATGTGCTGTAACCCTTACCCCATACCTGTGTGCTTCTTTTACGATAGCCTGCATTTCTTCAATGGACAGCGCTGTAACATTGGGGGTATTGTCCGAATAGATTTTTATGACATCGGCGCCTTGTGTAATATTTTCTCTTACTGCCTGTATCGCATCCTGCGGCCCTTTTACAATTCTGTACTCATCATTAACAATGGCCTGGTGTTTATAAATTACATCTGGTATCTGCCCGCCCTGCGATGATAAACCCGGTCCTGAACAACGCATGCGTGGACCAACAACAATACCATCTGTTATAGCTTTTTTTAAAGCGATGTCTGCAAATTGGCCGGAGTTGCCAAGATCCTGAACAGAAGTAATACCAGCTTCCAAATAAGCTTTTGCTCTTGCGGCACCATAAATTGCCCTGTAAGCATCACCCACCATCGTAAGATTTTTCATCATGTCTAGTCCTGAAAAATCATTATCGGGAAAGATGGTTTCTTTGAATAGCAAGTGCGTATGCGCATCTATCAAACCAGGCAGCAGCGTATATTCAGACAAATCAATCAATTCATATTCTTTCTTTTCCTGATCAGAAAGTTCTTTATAAGTTTTAACGCTTCTAATTTTGTTGCCAACAATAAGAATGCCCATTTCTGACTGAAACAATCCAGTTTCGCTGTTAAAAATCTTACCGGCTTTAATTAGCAGTTTCTTATTTTCCTGGGCAAAAAGAAAATAAGGCATCAGCAGGAGGAGGAGGATAGATAGCTTTTTCATTTAACCGGTTTGAGTTTGTAAAATTGGAAAAGTCGGGAAATTAAAATTCTGATAATAGCAAATGGGGGCTTCAATTACAATAGCTTCAGTTAAAAATAGGTAATTCTGCCGCACTGTCGCAAAATTTATAATACAAAGTTCATTATTACAACTATCGCTCAACCAAACTTTTCCTGTTCACATTATATACGAAATACTGGCCAATGCTCCTTGTTAGCACTTTGGCCCGCTTGCAAAAAAACACTTTCCTGCTAAGTTGGGAGTTAATTGGTTGCCCAGTCTTTTTGACCCTTACACTCAATAACACCCATCAATTTTAAAAATCGATCATTTTTCACTTTTCATCGAAATAATATATCGCTTAATCGAAAAATAATAAATGTTGCCGTAATTCAGTGCATTTTTACATCAGAAAAGCAAGCAACACAAAATAAAAATTCAATTATCCATAAAAAATCAATACCAATTCCAACATCCTGAATAAAAGACCAATGGAATCCGATGAACCAAAACCAACATCCAATCCGATAACTATCGGATCCTAAGGAAAAGACCAATCCGATAGCTATCGGATCCGATTGGCCAAAAAAGCCGATCCTAATCCTAACAAAAACTAACACCCGGGTAAAAAGAAAACAATTTAAAACGCATTCCAATAAATGTGTTTAGCTTGACCACCAATAGAAAAAATTAATTTCACGTTTTCAGGAAATTTTTAAAATGTCTCTTTACCGGGGACATTTTTTATTTTATATTACTCCGGCTTCCACCTTTTTCTTTTTTTTTAAATTCAAGGCTACCCTTTTATTTGAGGTGCAGTGTATTTCTGCATTACTGGTATTAAAATCTTCATAATTCACAATCAACCTTCATTACAACCCTTATTCACAAATTTATTTTATTTCTCTTATTTTTATAATTATGGAAAATATAACTGTTATCATCTTTTTATTATTTGGTATTGCATTTATAAGTATACTTAGTAATAAATATAAATTTCCATTTCCGATA
>JBGSIG010000641.1:0-17933 GCA_041742655.1 Ferruginibacter sp.
ATTATGAAAAAACTTTTAATGCCGGGTATTATCCCGGGTTTATTCAAACTTGTGCTACCCTGTTTTCTCCTTTTATTTTCTACAATTTCACAAGCACAAACAATTTCAGGAACAGTAACAGGTGAAGGACAAAAAAAGCTTTCCGGTGTTTCTGTAACTGTTAAAGGAACCACTGTTGGCACATCAACTGATGCCGCCGGGCAATACAAGATACCCGCAGCGGCCAATGCTACTCTGGTTTTTAGTTCTGTAGGTTACACAACTACAGACGAGCCGGTATCAGGCCGCACAAACATCGATATTGTTTTGGCTTCCAATGCGCAGAGTATTGACGAAGTAGTGGTATCGGCCTTAGGTATTACCAAACAAAAAAGAGGGATTGGCTATTCTGCAACCAATGTAAAACCGGATGACCTCACTATTGCCCGAACTACCAATCCGATTAATGCAATACAGGGCAAGGTCGCAGGTGTGGTTATCAATACACTTGGTACAGGACCGGCAAGTACTTCTAAAATCCGCATCAGGGGCCAGTCATCTCTCGGCGGAGGAAACAGCCCGCTGATTGTAATAAATGGTGTTCCGATTGATAATACCAATTTCAATGGCAATACTGTGGGAGTGCCGGGTGGAGGAATGAATGCTGACGGTGGCGATGGCCTCTCGAGCATTAATCCAGACGATATAGAAAGCATGACTATTTTGAAGGGTGCAGCAGCAAGTGCGCTGTACGGATCAAGGGCCAAAGATGGCGTAATCATGATTCAGACCAAAACAAAAGGAAAGGGTAAAGGCTTAGGCGTTTCTTATAATTTTAATTATGGCAATGAAGCACCACTTGACTTTACAGATTACCAAAATGTATATGGACAGGGCGAAAACGGCGTTAGGCCCACCACACCCAATCCTACTTCGGGCCAATGGTCATTTGGAGAAAAATTCGCCCCCGGAATGACACATACGCTGTATAATACCCCCAACATTCCGTACGAAGCACAAGGAAGCCGTATTAACGAATTTTACAGGCATGGCGAAAACATGACAAATACTGTAACACTTGCCTCTAGTGGAGAAAATGGTGGCATACATTTATCGTTAACCAATATTCAAAACAAAGGGATTGTCACCAATAATAAATTTAAACGCAATGGCGTCAATCTTGGGTTTGGATACAACCTTTCTGAACACTTAAGTTTTTCGGGAAGTATTAACTACACTAAAGAAGTTAACACCAATCCTCCAAACATAGCTCAACAGGATAATTCAATGCCAACTACAATGATGGCGCTTTCCAATTCAATGCCATTAAGTGTGTTTGATGCAAATAAATACAATGCAGATGGCAATGAATATTCCTATTCACGGTTCCAGAACCGCACCAATGCTTATTGGATACTGGCGGAGCAGTTTAATAATATTGATAGAGACAGGCTTTATGGCAACGTGGCTGTAAAATATAAATTCAATTCGTGGCTCTCATTACAGGGCCGTATTGGAACAGATTATTGGAGCCGCGACCAGGATTATAACAACTATCCAACAGGACAGGCTTCCCGGCCTCCGGCTCCTGCAGGTTTTGTAAATGGAGTTTATACACAGGAATCCCGTCGCTTTAACGAAACAAATGCTGACTTTTTAGCCATTGCAGCAAAAAAATATGGTGACTTTGACATTACGTTAACTGGGGGTGGAAACCAATTACGGAGGCATACAGAAATTAATAATGTGCAGGTAACTGATTTTGTAATCAGGGACCTTTACACTGTGCAGAACGGCAGGGCCAAGAATCCTACTTATACTCTTGAAGAAAGACAGGTTAATTCTTTGTATGGATCAGCAGAAGTTTCGTGGAAACGAATGCTTTATTTAAACGCTACTGCACGAAACGATTGGTTCTCTACTTTATCACCTGAAAACCGCAGTATTTTATATCCATCAATATCAGGTTCATTTGTTTTTACTGAAGTTCTTAAAGATGTTAAATGGCTAAATTTTGGTAAAGTAAGAGTGGGATATGCCCAGGTGGGAAGTGATAACGATATAGCTCCTTATGCCAATCAGTTATTCTACAATGTTAATGCTAATTTGATCGGGAATCCAGCGGGAACCCTGGTTGCATTGGGAACCAGTGGCACAACAATACCTAACCCCGACCTTAGGCCGAGCAGCTTAAATGAAATAGAAGTGGGTATGGATTTAAAAATGTTTGACAGCAGGGTAAATCTTGATGTAGCATTCTACAAGAGAACTACTTTTGATCAGATAGTTGGGGTGCAGGTATCAAATACTTCTGGTTTCTTAAATACACGCATCAATAGCGGCGAAAGTGAAAACAAAGGGTTTGAGGCATTATTGACAGTTATTCCTGTGCAAACCAAAACTTTTAGCTGGGATTTTACCGCAAATACTGCGTATAATATAACAAAAGTAATCAGCATTGTAACCAATACTCCAGGCGAGCGTGTTACTGTTGGTACACATGTTTTTAATGGTGAAGTTAGAAATATTGTTGGTGAAGAGATGGGGCAACTCGCTGGACGTGGATACGCTGTAAATGATAAAGGTCAACAAATCTTTCAATCGAATGGAGTGCCACTTAGCACCAACCCCAATGTGCTTGTTAATTTTGGCAGTGCTTTGCCAAAATGGACGGGCGGTTTTTTGAATACGTTGAAATATCAAAACATGTCATTTGCTATTTTTATTGACTACAGATTAGGTGGCAAAATGATTTCGGGAACAAACTTTAATGCTATCAGACACGGATTACATCAAATGACCTTAGACGGAAGGGAAGGCGGAGTTGTTGGCGTCGGGGTAAATCAGTCTGGCGGAGAAAATACCGTTGCCACTCCTGTACAAACGTATTGGGAGCATGTAAGAACACAGCAAATAATACAAGCTGTCATCTATAATTCCGGCTATTGGAAAATTCGATCTATTGTATTCGGCTATGATTTTACAAAGTTTCTTCCTGCAAAATGGCCACTTAAAGGAGTACAACTCGATTTTTATGCAAATAACGTCCTGATGATAAAGAAATGGGTTGACAATATCGATCCTGAATCTTTTGGATATGCTGCTGATAGCCAGGTAGGATTAGAATCTCCAGGGCTTCCTACAACAAGGGGCGTTGGCATAAACCTAAATATTAAATTTTAATACTACTAATTATGAAAAAAATAATAACCTATTTTATGCTGGCTTTTTTATTGCTAAGCATAACATCCTGCGATAAAGGTTTAGATGAAGTAAATACCAACACAACCCAACCTACTTCTCTTGATCCTGTCCTTTTATTCGACAATGCAATTGTTAACACTTCGTTTTCTGGCAGAACTGTAACATACGACATCGGTATTGTTCAGCAAATGGTAACACCAAATGGCGGAGTATTAGCAGGTGCAAACTTTAATCAAGATAGCAGGGACGAAACTGTAGGATCTACCTGGATATCATATTATCAAAATGTTATAAAGTATACGAAAGACGTAATTGCAGCTACTAAAAATTTGCCCGCCAGAGCTAATCTTTACAATATGGCACGCATTCACCAGGCCTATGCTTTTATGGTACTAACTGACACTTATGGGGATATTCCTTATTTTGAATCAGGCGCTGGTTATATCGACCTAATATTTTATCCGAAGTATGATGCTCAACAAGCTATTTATACAGATATCATTAAAGAATTAACAGAAGCAGCTGCAGCCCTGGACGCATCGGCAAAAATAGAAACAGGCGATATACTGTATGCGGGCGATATACCGAAATGGAAAAAATATGCCTTTTCACTTCTATTAAGAGCGGGCATGCGGCTTAGTAAAGTAGATGTTGCAAAAGCACAGGCCACCGTGCAAGCCGCTTTTGCAGGTGGTGTAATAATTGATAACAATGATAATGCCTACATGAGGCAGGACGCTAACTACCTGCTTCCAATTGGCGGAATGCTTAATGGATGCGAGGCGGCAAATATTTATATCGCCAAACCATTTGTAGATCACCTGTTAAATACCAACGATCCCCGCCTGAGTTCCATTGCTATCCGCTACGTAGGTGCTACTTCCGGAACCGGCCAAACGGTTGCCAATGGAACTACAAACCCGGCACAGCAAGTAGGCATGCCTATGGGCTATGATAATGGTACAATTGTAGCACAAGCTACCGCCGATGGACTGGCCAGCTTTTACGACTACAGCCAGGTTGACAGAAGAAGAATGACAAAAACTACAGCGCCCAATTTCTTTTTAACTGCTTCTCAAACTTTACTATTACTGGCAGAGGCCAGGGTAAATGGATGGATAACAGCCGGTACTGCGGCACAATATTTTTCGGATGGAATAAAAGCCCATATGGATCAGATGGCTACTTATGATGCAGCATCTGCAGTTCCTGCCGGTTTAAGAGATGCTTACATTGCAGCTAACCCACTTACTGCTGGTAACGAAAAGGATCAAATCAATACGCAATACTGGATTTCATCTTTTTTAAATGGGCCTGAAGCCTGGGCTAACTTTAGAAGGAGTGGCTTTCCAATTTTAACAGCCAATCCCTATGGCCAACCCAATAACCCCGATGTTCCGGCAGGCACATTCATCAGAAGATTAGGTTACCCCACTTCTGAACTTTCTGTGAATTCTGAAAACGTGGCGGAAGCTGTTGCCAGGCAAGGACCAGAACAAATAAGTACACCGGTTTGGTGGGACAAATAATAAAAAAATTATCCTGTGCTATACTTCAAAAAATTTAAGACCTTTTGTTTCTACATCAGGTCTTTTTTAAAACTTATAATGGTGTTAGGTATACTTTTCGTTAACAGTGGAATAACATTATATTTCTGATTTTATTGGATTTATTGAATTAAACTCGCAGCCATGAATAAAAAATTTCGCAGCCAGGATTGGTTTGGCAAAAAAGATAAAGATGGGATCATTTACAGAAGCTGGATGAAAAACCAGGGCATGCCGACCGACATGTTCGATGGCAGGCCCGTGATTGGCATCTGTAATACTTTCAGCGAACTTACTCCGTGTAATGCACACTTTAGAAGCCATGCTGAAGCCGTAAAACGCGGTGTGCTTGAAGCTGGTGGATTTCCAGTTGAATTTCCAATAATGAGTTTGGGTGAAACACTTTTAAAACCTACTGCCATGCTATTTAGAAATTTGGCAAGTATGGATGCCGAAGAATCTATTCGTGGCAACCCGATTGATGGTGTTGTGTTGTTAACTGGATGCGATAAAACAACGCCTTCAACAGTGATGGGTGCGTCAAGTGTCGGTTTGCCAACGATAGTTGTACCAGGCGGCCCAATGTTGAATGGAAAATATAAAGGACAGGATATTGGTTCGGGTACACATGTATGGAAGTTTGATGAAGACATGAAAACGGGTAAGATGACGCAGGAAGATTGTGAGTTTGCTGAAAGTTGTATGAGCCGCAGCATTGGGCATTGTATGACGATGGGTACGGCATCCACAATGGCTTGCATGGTAGAATCGTTGGGATTAACGCTGTCGGGCGCTTCTGCAATACCTGCGGCAGATTCCAGAAAAAAAGTAATGGCACAGTTGAGTGGAAGACGCATTGTAGAAATGGTAAAGGAAAATTTAACCATTGATAAAATTCTTACCAGGGAAGCTTTTGAAAATGCCATAAAAGTAAATGCCGCAGTAGGCGGTTCATCTAATTTTATTATTCACCTTACAGCCATTGCAGGAAGGATTGGTGTGGAATTAAATCTCGAAGACTTTGATACCATTGGAAGTAAAATTCCCTTATTGTTGAATTTAATGCCTTCAGGAAAATACCTGATGGAAGATTTTTATTATGCTGGTGGTTTACCCGTTATTTTAAATGAATTAAAAAATCATTTACATAAAAATGTAGTTACCGTTACAGGGAAAAATCATCATGAAAATATAGAAGGAAACACCGAATGCTATAATCAAGATGTAATTGCTTCCTATGCCAAACCAATAAAGCCCGAAGCAGGATGTGTAGTTGTTAAAGGGAATCTTGCTTTAAATGGCGCTGTTATAAAACCCTCTGCTGCTACACCAGCCTTACTAAAACATAAAGGACGGGCTGTAGTATTTGAGAGCATAGAAGATTACAATAAAAGAATTGATGACCCTAATTTAGATATTGATGAAACATGTGTAATGGTGCTGAAGTATGTGGGGCCTGTCGGCTATCCGGGTATGCCTGAAGTAGGTAATATGGCATTACCTAAAAAAATATTGCAGAAAGGAATTAAAGATATGGTGCGCATTTCGGATGGAAGAATGAGCGGTACTGCTTATGGAACAGCTGTGTTGCATGTATCTCCTGAAAGTGCCATTGGCGGTGCATTGGCATTGGTACAAAATGGCGATATGATTGAACTGGATGTAGCACAACGAAAATTACATCTGGATGTAAGTGATGAAGAGTTGGCTAAACGAAAGTTGATATGGGAAAAACCTGCTCCTGCTGCAAGCCGGGGGTATGTACAATTATACATCAATCACGTAACGGGTGCAGACAAAGGTGCTGACTTTGATTTTTTACAGGGCAGTTCCGGAAGTATCGTAACAAGAGATTCTCATTAAAATTATTTGTACCCAGCAATACGAAATATAAAAAGGTTGTTCAGTTTGTGTTTCCGGCCATTTTAAATCCGGGTTTTTTCTTTCTACTCCCCTACTGTCTGCAATGTCACGCAGACAGAAAGTTGCAACTTAAATTAATATTCATTTTACTAATTAATTTAGTATTTTTACTAAATTTTTGAGCCGAATTATTTTTGGCTATTAGTATGAATACATCAAAAGCAGCTATTATTGCCCAATTGCAAAAGGATATTCTTCCTTTACAGGGATTTAAAGCAGTATCTAAAAATACTGTAGAGGATATTGGATTGGGTGTTATAAAAGATGCTTTTCCCAATCATCAATTTCCTTTAGGGGCAGTCCATGAATTTATAGCTGCATCACCTGAAACAGCCGCTGCTACTGGTGGATTTGTTGCAGGCATACTGGCTTCGCTGATGCGAAAAGGCGGTGCTGCCATATGGATCAGTGCTTACAGAACAATTTTTCCTCCGGCTTTACAATCTTTTGGTATTGCACCTGACAAAATTATTTTTGTTGACTTGCATAAGGAAAAAGAAATGCTTTGGGTTATAGAAGAAGCACTTAAATGCGAAGGGCTGGCAGCAGTTGTGGGCGAGTTGCCTGAATTAAGTTTCACTGCTTCCAGGCGTTTGCAGTTGGCGGTAGAGCAAAGCAGGGTGACAGGTTTTATACTCCGATATAATCCACGTAATATAAATACTACCGCTTGTGTTACCCGTTGGAATATTACTCCCTTACCCAGCCAATTAGATGGCAAAATGCCCGGTGTTGGCTATCCCCGTTGGAAAGTAGATTTATTAAAAGTAAGAAATGGCAATCCCGGCAACTGGCAGGTAGAATGGGTTGAGGGAAGATTCAGACATGTGCCTGCTTTTAGTGTAGTGATTACAGAACAGCAAAAGAAAACCGGATGATATGCCAAAGCGTTTTGTTACGATATGGTTCCGTCATCTTACAACGGATTGGTTTATTCGTCGCAAGCCTCAACTTGCTTCGGTAGCTTTTGTTTTGTCTGCATTGGATCATGGCCGCAAGGTAGTAACTGCATCAAATTTATTGGCACAGACAGAAGGAATCACTACGGGCATGACGGTAGCAGATGCAAGAGCCATCATTCCATCTTTGAAAGTGCTGGATGACCAGCCTGAACTGGCTATTAAATTATTGAAGGGGCTTGCTGAATGGTGCATTCGCTACACCCCTGCTGTTGCGATTGATCTTCCCGATGGAATAATCCTTGATGTAAGCGGTTGCTCACATCTTTGGGGTAGTGAAAAACAATACCTAACGGCGATACATACACGCTTTAAAGATTTTGGTTATGATATAAAACTTGCAATGGCAGATACTATCGGCGCAGCCTGGGCGATGGCAAGATTTGGGCACAATCTTTACATCATTGAATCAGGCTCGCAATCAGCAGCCTTGCTTTCTTTACCAGCTGCAGCACTTCGGCTGGATGTTACAACAGTAGAAAGATTGGAGAAATTAGGGCTTCGGCAGATCAGCCAGTTTATCAGTATGGCCCGCCCTGCCCTACGCCGTCGTTTTGGGCAACACCTGCTTTTGCGATTGGACCAGGCTATGGGTGTTGAAGAAGAAACCATACAACCGGTACAACCCATCGAACCTTACCAGGAACGCCTGCCTTGTTTGGAACCCATTGTAACCGCCACCGGTATTGAGATTGCCTTACAACGTTTACTGGATATTGTATGCCAGCGTTTGCAACAGGAAGAAAAAGGTTTGCGCATGGCCATCTTTAAAGGCTATCGTACCGATGGAAAAATAGAGAAGATCGAGATTGGTACAAACCGGCCCACAAATAACACCATTCATATTTTTAAATTGTTTGAATTTAAAATTGCCGGCATTGAACCAGCAGAAGGTATTGAACTATTTGTGCTGGAAGCTTTAAAAGTAGAATCGCTTTCACCCGTACAGGAAACCTTGTGGAACAACAATGCCGGCTTGGATGATTCAGGTTTGGCAGAACTGCTGGATCGCATCGCCGGAAAAATGGGGGCACATCATATTCACCGGTATGTACCAGATGAACATTACTGGCCGGAACGTTCTTATAAACTAGCGGCCACCATCGATGAAAAATTAACCACTACCTGGAAAGCAGACAGGCCCAGGCCTTTAAATTTATTACACAAACCGGCACCCATTGAAGTAACAGCACCAATACCGGATTACCCACCAATGATGTTTCGATACAAAGGAATACTGCACAAAATAATTAAAGCAGATGGGCCGGAACGCATAGAACAGGAATGGTGGATTCAGGAAGGACAGCACCGGGATTATTATAGTGTGGAAGATGAAGAAGGGCGCCGTTACTGGCTTTTTCGCTCAGGGCATTATGATGTAGCTAAATCTTATCAATGGTTTATTCATGGATTTTTTGCTTAAAAAAATAAGCGTAATAATAGTTAAATAAGTAGGATTAGTAGCATTGATCGTAAATCCTTTTTAATAATAAGCTAGAGTTCATTTACTTCTTTGCCTTGATGCAAAGAAGTAACAAGAAAAATCAAGGCTGCGGAAAAAAAAGCTACGAAATTTATATGATGTCTAAAATGAAATTAAGTCCGGTCATTTGAATATTACCAGGCATTGGTGCGACTTACAAGCTAATAGCAAAGCCGTACTTCAGTAACATTATTTCATTTCTTAACACCATCATATAAATTTTCTTAACGCAATTTTTTCCGAGGCCGTTGCAACAGTTTTAATGACAATTCACAGAAATAATGTAAAAGTGGAAGAACAAAATGATAGTATATGATTTGAAGCACTACTACTTCTACGCAGGAGAAGAAAGTGAATTAAGAGTGCCCAACAATTATTCATTCAAATAGTTTGGATGTAGTATGAATCATTATTAACTGGGTACTATCGAATTTAAACCAGTAACTGCATAAGCCGCATCTTTTGGTTCGGTCACGGCGAAGCCGGGATTCAAAAAATGCGCAGCTTATTTTTTGAAAGAAGCAAAAGATGCGGCGTTGCAGTTACGTCCCGATTTTTCATCGGGAGGGAGGCGAAAACAATAAATTTAAAAGAGCATGCAAATATGTAAACGCTTTACGAATTACCTGCTATTTCAAAAAAAATAAAGCCGGGCAATGAGTTACACAGAACTACAAACAACCACCAATTTCAGTTTCCTCCGCGGAGCCTCTCATGCAGAAGAACTCGCAGAGCAGGCCGCAGCATTGGGATACACCGCCATTGCCATTACCGACCGTAATAGTTTTGCCGGTATTGTACGGGCCCACGCCGCTGCAAAAAAATTAAATATTCGTATCATCGTAGGTTGTCGGCTCGATTTACTCGACGGTCTTTCCCTGCTCGCTTACCCAACTAACATATCCGCCTATGCGCAATTATGCAACCTGCTTACAATTGGTAACCGCCGTGCAGAAAAAGGCGATTGTCATTTATACAAGGCAGATGTTTACCAATATGCCAACAATGTAAAATTCATTGTGCTTCCACCGGATGAATTAAATGAACTGTTTGATTTTGATATTTCTTTTACAAAAGCATTGCAGGAATATCGGGATGCTTTAGGAACCAATTTGTACCTCGCTACCTCCCGCCGCTACCAGGGTGATGACAGTAAATACATTTACCGCTTACAGCAATTGTCAGTTCAATTAAACATCCCATTGGTCGCTACCAATGATGTGCATTATCATACACCTGCCCGCCGGCAATTACAGGATATCGTTACCTGCATCCGGGAAAAATGCACCATCTATACCGCAGGCTATCGCCTGCATGCCAATGCAGAAAGATTCTTAAAACCTGCCGATGAAATGTTGCGTTTGTTCAGGCAATATCCTGAAGCTATACAACACTCA
The DNA here is from genome assembly GCA_041742655.1 of Ferruginibacter sp. Taxonomy (GTDB): domain Bacteria; phylum Bacteroidota; class Bacteroidia; order Chitinophagales; family Chitinophagaceae; genus Ferruginibacter. The sequence goes on from JBGSIG010000641.1 coordinate 10,493, forward strand.
CAGCAAATTGCGGAAGCCTGTCAATTCTCACTCGATGAATTAAAATATGAATACCCGGAAGAGATCACTACTGAAGGAAGAACACCACAGGAAGAACTTACTCATTTAGCATGGCTTGGGGCTACAGAACGTTACGGAGAAACTGTTCCGGAAAAAACAATTGCAGCCATAAAGTATGAATTGAAATTTATTGAGGAGATGAATTATGCAGCCTACTTTCTTACAGTGTATGACATTGTACGCTTTGCAAGGCAACAAAAAATTCTTTGCCAGGGCCGCGGTTCCGCAGCCAATTCAACTGTGTGTTATTGCCTCGGCATTACATCGGTTGATCCTACCAAATTCGACCTGTTGTTTGAACGTTTTATTTCTTCTGCCCGCAATGAACCGCCCGATATTGATGTGGACTTTGAGCATGAACGCCGTGAAGAGGTGATTCAATATATCTATCAAAAATATGGGCGTGACCGTGCCGCCATTATTGCCACCGTTACACAACAACACCAAAAAGGCGCCATCAGGGATGTGGGCAAAGCCATGGGCCTGTCTGTCGATACCATCAATCGTTTATCAGCTTCTATCTGGGAAATGACTGACGAATGGTTTGAAGGAAAACGCTTAACCGAACAGGGCATGAACCCCGGCGATCAGCACCTGCGAAAAGTGCTGCAACTAACAAAAGAATTCATGGGTTTTCCAAGGCAATTGGGCCAGCATACAGGAGGATTTGTAATTACCCGAGGCAATCTCAGTGACCTTGTACCCATCCTGAATGCACGCATGGAAGATAGAACCTGTATTGAATGGAACAAAGATGATATCGATGCTTTGGGCTTTATGAAAATAGATGTATTGGCGCTTGGTATGTTAACCTGCATCCGCAAAGCTTTTGATATTGCAAAAGAAAATTATGGGCTCGACCTCACGCTGGCGAATATCCCACAGGATGATCCGGCGGTGTACGAAATGATTTGCCACGCAGATACAATCGGTGTTTTCCAGATAGAGAGCCGTGCACAACAAAGTATGTTACCGAGGTTAAAGCCACGCACCTTTTATGATCTTGTGATTGAAGTTGCCATCGTACGGCCCGGGCCTATACAGGGTGATATGGTGCATCCTTATTTACGCAGGCGCAATAAAGAAGAGCCGGTAGAATATCCCTCCAAAGAACTGGAAGATATTTTAGGCCGCACATTGGGTGTTCCCCTGTTCCAGGAACAGGCCATGAAGATCGCTATTGTGGCTGCAGGTTTTACACCCGCCGAAGCGGATGGCCTACGCCGCAGCATGGCAACCTTTAAAGCAAAGGGCCTGGTAACGCAATACGAAGAAAAGCTCATCAAGGGCATGATGAAAAACGGGTACACACTGGAATATGCTCAGCGTGTTTTTAAACAACTGGAAGGTTTTGGCAGTTATGGTTTTCCTGAAAGCCATGCGGCCAGTTTTGCCTTGCTGGTATATGTGAGCAGCTGGATAAAATGGTATTACCCCGATGTGTTTTGCTGTGCGATATTAAACAGTATGCCGATGGGTTTTTACCAGCCTGCACAGTTAATTGGCGATGCCCGAAAACATGGTGTTGAAGTAAGGCCCGTGGATATCAATTATTCTTTGTGGGATAATTTACTGGAAGTCGAAGATTCCGGCAGTGTCGGAAAAAAAGCGGGAAAATATTGCGCACTCCGTTTGGGTTTTAGACAGGTAAAAGGTTTGCGACAGGAAGATGTAGAACTATTGATTGCAGGCAGAAAAAAAATGTATACCAACATAAATGAGCTGCGTGATATGGCCATGTCGGAAGCTGCACTGGAAAAATTAGCGGATGCAGATGCCTTCCGTTCTATTGGCCTCGACCGGCGGGAAGCTTTATGGGAAGTATCTACCAAAGACCGTCCTGTGGCGATGTTCATCGGACAGCAAGCAGCAGATGCAATCAATGAAAATATCGTGCTGCCTGTAATGACCAGCTCCGAACATGTGGTGCATGATTATGCTGCTACTTCGCTTTCTTTAAAAGCACACCCGGTAAGTTTTATCAGGGAAAAACTATACCAGTTGCATATTTTACCTACTGCGCAATTAACTACATTAAAAGATGGCGCTCCTGTAAAAGTAGCCGGACTTGTTTTAGTTCGTCAACGCCCTGGCACTGCTGCTGGCATTTGCTTTATGACCATTGAAGATGAAACCGGTTTTGCCAACCTGGTTATTTTTAAACAGCTCTTTGATAAGTTCCGAAAAGAAATTTTGCAATCCCGCCTCATTATGGTAGAAGGTAAAGTACAAATAGAAGGCGAAGTGATACATGTAATTGTAAAACGTTGTTATAATTTTTCTTCCTTATTGCGAACCCTTACGCCGGCTAATAATGAAAACCTGCCGCTGCTAACACTGGCTTATGCAGATGAAAAATCTATTCCTTCTAACCCCGATAAAAGATCGCAACCAAAGGAACTTGCACAGGAAAAGATTTTTGCAGAGGCTAGGAATTTTAAGTGATGTTACCCGAACTTGTACTGAGCGAAGTCGAAGTATTATTGCATCATTTATAGCTGTGCTATCCTGGTATCGGTTGCCTTGTTTCGGGCACTGTACATAATCGTTTTACCGGAAAAAGTACCGCACATAATCGTTTTACCGTGCCGCATAATCGTTTTAGCGGTTTTTTGTAAAATTCTACATAATCATTTTACCGTATTTACCTCAACAAAATAATCAATTTAGGGTATCAAATAATCATTTTACCGCAATATTTCAATAAAATAACTATTTTACAGTACCAAATAATCATTTTACCGTAAAAAAGAGCTATGCCTAACCTGCCAGTCGGGAACCTTTGGCTAAAAGAGCACTACCGTTTAGACCGGTATTCACTAACCCATAGCTCCTATATAGGACGCAATGCTTCCCTTGAATTTACTTTTAAAGGAAATATAGAACAGGTGTATGGCCCAAAATACGCCGTTGCAGCAGATACTCCCTTACAGCACCTGGAATTCTCTCTAAAGTATGATGACCTGAATCTCGATTTTCTACAAGCCGTGTTCAACAAAATGGCTGCGGAGGAAATCATTGCCTTTATAGAAAAATCACCCTCAGGCAGGTATGCCCGCAAAATCGGTTTTTTGTACGAATTTTTAACCGGTGAAAAACTAAAACTCAGCAAAGTAGTGACTGGTAATTATTTTGATCTTTTAGAAACCGAAAAATACATTACCGGAAATATCATAAAAGACAGTCGCTGGAGAATTAATAATAATTTATTGGGCACTCTTTTCTATTGCCCGATGGTGAGAAAAACCAAAATCCTTACTAACCTCCTGGATGAAAATATCCCCCAAAAAATTGAACAGCTTAAAAAAGGTTTTCCCACCGATATTTTTCAAAGAGCTGCCCACTACCTGTATAATAAAGAAACCCGTTCTTCTTACGAAATAGAAAAGGAGCAACCCTCGGCAGACAGGATGGAAAAGTTTATTGCATTGCTGATGCGGGCAGGAACAAAGCAAACGGCAGCATTATTGGATGAAGTCAGTTTGGTGGAATTACAAAATGCTATAGTAGATCCAAGATTTACGGCACCGGCATTCAGAGATTTTCAAAATTATATTGGCCAGTCTTTGCCTGGTTTCCAGGAGCTGGTACATTATATATGCCCGCCGCCGCAAATGTTGAAAACATTAATGGATGGCTAAAGGATAGTGCTGAAAAAACTGCAGGCATCAACCCCGAAGTAAGGGCAGCAATTATTGCATTTGGCTTTGTATTTATACATCCTTTTGAAGACGGCAATGGTCGGCTGCATCGGTTTTTGATACATGATATTTTGGTACACGATGGCTTAGTGCCGCAAGGGTTGATCATTCCTGTATCGGCACATATGCTAAATAACATAAAGGATTATGACAACATCCTGGAAAATTATTCTAAACCCTTAATGCAGAGAATACAATACACTAAAAAAGATGGTGGAGAAATTGAAGTAGTGAACAGTGATGAAGTAGAGGGTTATTTTCGCTATCCTGATTTGACTGATCACTGTATTTATCTTGCTGAAACTATCCATGCCACGCTTAAAGAAGATATGCCTAATGAACTTATTTTTATACAGCGGTATGATGAAGTTAAGAAAGCACTACAGCATATTGTAGATATGCCCGATAAAGATATCAATCTCATGATACTATTTCTTCACCAGAACAAAGGCGTATTTCCAAAAAGAAGACGGGAGCAATTTGCCCGGCTAACGGATGAAGAGATAAACCACATGCAAATTGCTTTCAGAAAAATATTTGAAATAGAGGATCTCTAAATAATAAGAAATTTTACAATCTTGGTTGATTATGATGGAAGGCAAAGTACAAATTGAAGGAGAAGTGATATAGGTGATTGCAAAACGTTGTTATAATTTTTCTTCTTTATTGCTACCCCTTACACCTGCTAATAACGAAAACCTGCTGCTATTAACACCGGCTTACCTAGATGAAAAATCTATTCTCTCTAACCGGGATAAAAGATTGCAGCCAAAGGAAGCAGCACAGGAAAAGATTTTTGCGGTGGCGAGGAATTTTAAGTGATTAATTGAAAAAGCACATCTAAGTGTAATTATCAGGTTGTACTCTAGTCCCTCTGTTTGAGAAGGTATAAATTCATACAGGATTTCTCCTTACAGGAAAACTCACTTTAGAAATGAAGAAAGGTTTTTGCTTCCGAAGCTGATACCTCCCCTACCATTTTCTCGCTTTTCATTCCAAACCATAGTATTTAGCTACATTGTTGTCAAAAAATTATAATTATTAGAAGCTTTTACTTATCTTGATCCTTATCCATTATCCCGCCTCCCTTAATTTTAACCAGCAATTTTTATGAAAAAGGTTCTGCTTACCGCCGTAGCCATTTTTAATATTGTGCTTCTACATGCACAGGGCACCTATCAACTTTGGGGCACTAAGCGTTTTGGAGGTCCTGACGAATTAGGTTCTATCTTTAGTACAGATGCCTTTGGAAATAACTTTCATAGCCGCAATCAAACAAAGGCAATTAACCCCGGTAACACTCCTAAAAACTCTGTACTAAGTAAATATGGCGAAAAATATTATGGAGTTACCAGCGCCGGTGGCCTTTTTGAAAGCGGAGTTATTTTTGAATGGGATCTTGCAACAAACATCTACACAAAAAAAATTGATTTTCCTCAGTACAGCGTAACACCTTCGGGCGGTTTGACACTTTTCAATAATAAATTTTATGGGGTTACGAACACTATAATCTTTGAATGGGATCCACTTACAAATATCTACACCCCCAAATTTAATTTCCCAATTGATAACCAGGGCCGGGGCCGGGTGCTTGCAACAGGCACTTTAATGCTGATGAATAACAAATTTTATGGGATAACAAACGGAGAGGGAACAAAGCAAGCAGGTGGTATTTTTGAATGGGATCCTGTAACCAATATATATATACAAAAACAGGATTTTAACGATCACCTTTCACTCGGCTATGAACCATGTGGAAATTTAATACCGGTGAATGGTAAGTTTTATGGGATGACTTCATATGGAGGTAATGATAATAGAGGAGTTATTTTTGAATGGGATCCTTTAACCAATATCTACCTGGTAAAACTGAATTTTGATAATAATGGATATCGTCCTAATGGGAGCCTGTTCTCAAATGGAGACAAGTTTTATGGAGCCACTAATTTGGGCGGCAGCAACAACTTGGGAATATTGTTTGAGTGGGATACTTCCAGTAACGTGTATACGAAAAAAGTAGACCTGGATACGTCCACTGGGAATCTTTTTTTCGGTTCATTTATTTCCAATGAAAGCAAGTTATATGGAATGATGACGAATGGCGGCAGTTCCAATACCGGCAGCATCTTTGAATGGAATATTACCAGTGGAACATTCACGAAAAAAATTGACCTGGATGATAGCACAGGTAACTACCCCACCGGAAGCTTAGTATCGATTGACGGAAAATTCTATGGTATGACGGATGCGGGGGGAAGGACAAAATTAGGTGTGCTCTTTCAATGGGATCCCACCACTAACGGGTACGTCAAAAAAATAGAACTCGATAATATGGAATCTGGTGCGCTTCCGGTTCGTACTGTATCTTACTATAAAGGGAAAATGTATGGCATGACAATGATGGGCGGCAATAATGGAGCCGGTGTTATTTTTGCATTAGACCCTGCTACAAATCTTTATACAAAGAAAGTTGATTTTACAGGTACATTTGGAACGGGGCCAATTGGCGGCCTTACTTTGCTAAACGGAAAATTTTATGGGGCAACGTCCGGGTCAATTTTTGAATGGGATCCTTTGACAAATATTTTGACAAAAAAAATTGATTTGAATATAAGCAGTGGAAATAATACTATCTCGGGACTCACGGCGTATGATGGTAAATTTTATGGAGCAACCGGTTTCGAGGGGCTCAACGGCTTGGGAACCATTTTTGAATGGGATCCTGCTACCAATGTTTTCCTAAAGAAATTTGATTTCGATGAATCGACTGGCGGTCAACCATTAGGTAAATTATCACTTTATGACGGCAAGTTTTATGGCCTTTGTTTTGCCAATGGAGATTCTAATGAAGGCACCCTTTTTGAATGGAATCCGGCCACCAACGTATTTAAGAAAAAAATAGATTTTGACGGATCAAACGGATATCAACCGTTAAGTACATTAACACTTTATAACAATAAATTTTATGGAACCACTCATGGTGGCGGTGTTGGTAGTGTAGGTGTCCTTTTTGAATGGGATCCCGTGACAAATATCTATACAAAAAAAATGGATTTTCCAAAAAATTTCAGCGGACCGGACTCGTATCTTAATGGATATTACCCCATGGGCAGCCTTATTATGAGTAACGGCAAATTTTATGGAATTACTTCCTCCGGGGGCGTTTACCGCTATGGGGTACTTTATGAGTGGGACCCCGCAACCAACATTTACACAAAAAAAGTAGACTTTACTGAAAAGCCAGATGACAACTACCTGGGAGCCCAGGATCTTACACTTGCGCCTGCGCCGCTCGCAGCGAGGGTACCGGGCAGTTGTATTAATTTTCCATCGGTAACTATTGACGCCAGCAATAATAATAAATGGATATCTGTTACCGATAGTATGGGGAATGCGGTAGCTGAAATAAACGCCAATGGCAATAACCTGGGAATGATTAGGTCGTCTATGTATGCCAATAATGGACCTGTAAGAGAAGATGGTGCAAAGCGGCTGTACCTTGATATGAATCTTACAATAACGCCGCAGTTTCAGCCAGCAACACCGGTAGACGTAAGGTTCTATATAAAAAATGAAGAATTTGTATCATTACAGAATGCGGCTAATTCAAATGGCCAACCATCGGGCATCAATAGCATTACTGATATAGCAATTCTTAAAAATCAGGATGATGGCTGTTT
>JBGSIG010000642.1:0-3469 GCA_041742655.1 Ferruginibacter sp.
TTTAATTATTCAGAATATACCTGTGCTCTTAATTCCTGAAGGAATTTTAGGGTCTTTGCAGATTCATACCCATAATCAAATTCTTTACCTTGTTGTGTGGAAATCCATGGATGCGCAGATGACACCGATCTTGTATAATTGATATCTCTTAATACCCTGAATATGTGAAGTATTTTTTCTTCACAATCTCCAACGTTTGGCTGATATTTTTCTCCCTGAACATGAACATGCAAACATAAGTCTGGTTCTATAGCAATGTCTTCAAATGGTTGACCAATTCTCATGAAATAATTTAGGTCGGCCATTAACCTTATTGAATTCTTATTTAATTCCTTTACAAAGTCAATTCCTTCTTTGTATGTTGGAAAAATTGTGTTCGGATCTGCAGCAGGCTCCAGCGCAATCAGTACGCCATATTTGTCGGCATATTTGGATACCATTTCACAATATTTTAGTGACTCGTCAATTGATTTTGATTTTCCGCTATTTCCAATTTCAAAGAAATTACCCCAAACACCGGCAACCGGGCAACCAATTTCAGCCATTCTCCTACAGGAAACTTCAGCATGACGTTCCAATTCATCCCAATCGGATTTCTTATCTCCACAAGGCCTTTCTGTCATTATCCAATGACTGGCAGCTCCAAATGGTGGTTGATTCCATGATTCTATTTCAGCCTTTTTTTTCTCCCATACTTCATCAGAGTATAATGGCAGTAATAATTCATAAATTGGTATTTCAGCGGTGTCCCATCCGGGAGCTAGCTCTAATGGTGGTTTAATGGTAACCTTATCAATATTTAAGGCTAGTTTAAATTGATTGTCGATACTCATTCGGTGTAATTTTTTCAGTTTGCTGAATGAAAATAAAAACTGTCTGCCAATACAGCTGCAGACAGTTTCTATTTGTAATGCCTTCTTATAAATTTTTCACTTTCAATATTGAAAAAAACTAAAATTTATTCAGCATATACTTCTTCGCGTAGGTCTTTCAAATACTTAATTGTTTTTGCAGTTTCTACAGTTAAATCAAACTCACCATCTCCTGTGTTTTTCCATGGGCAAGCACAAGATACAGCTCCTTCATAATTTGTTTTGCGAAGTACTCTGAAGAATTCTTTATGAACATCTCTTAAGTCGCCAAAACCAGGTTGTCCACCCTTACCCGCAATATGGCAGTGAAGGTTCCATTCAGGTTCTGGTAACAGAACATCAAATGATTCACCATTTCTTAAAAAATAATTTAGGTCTGCCATTAGTTTTATTCCCGGGTGCTTAAGAAGTTTCACAAACTTTAATCCTTCTACATAGGTAGGAAATAATGAATCAGGGTCTGCCATGGGTTCTAATACTACATTCATATTATATTTCGCAGCTTCATCACCAATAAAATTGGCATATTTTATTGCCAGGTCCATAGCTTTTGTAGTTTCAGCTTTTCTGAAAAATTTACCATAAATACCAGCAGTTTTAACACCTAAATCACCTAATCTTTTTAGGGATCTTTTTGTAAAAAACTCAAGAGCTTCCCAATCGGCATCGGGTGTGTTACAGGGGGCATTAATCCAGTGACTCGAAACTTTCATATGTGGCATACCCCAACTTAAAATCTCTTCCTTTTTTGCTGGCCAATCGTGGTCAGGTAATAAAGGGTCAATTAATTTTCCAGATGGAATTTCCGAGGCTTCGAAACCTGGTGCAATTTTCTTAGGATCCATTGTAAGTGAATCTGCGAATAGTACGCTAATTTTAAACATTTTGATTTTTTATTTTAATCGTTAATAATTACAAGTTCATTTGATACAATAAATTTAAGCTTAAGAAAGTTAGCGGTGCTGTTTATCCTGCTCTTTATCTGCTACAACGTTGTCGATATTTTTCGTAGAGTAATTTTTTTATACGCCAATCCAGAAATATTTTTTTCTGCTACATCATGAACTACTCAAACTTCTGAAGTGCCTGTGATTAAGAAATGCCCTTATACATTCATCACATAACACAGTAATAAATACACCTGCTAGATTCAGTTTGAAGACAAATAAAAGTATTGCAGAAAGTGAAATAGTAAAAACAGTTCCAAATGATTGTGTATAGAACATCCATTTAGTATCCTTAAAACCGCGGATGGCATTACCGATAACTACGTTTACTGTAACAGGAAAAATGGTTATAGATATAATATTCAAAAGGGGCACCGCTGTTTTTATAAGACCTGTTTCCGTCGTAAAAATCGAAAGTATCTGATTTGGAAAAATAAGAAACACTGATGAGGCAATCAGGCATAAAAAAATAGCAATGCGCAGACTTAAATACGTAATGCGAGATGCCATTTGCCTGTTGCCAGCACCTATCTCCTGTCCCACCATTATCATGGTGGCTCTGGCAAAACCCAAATAAAAGAAAAACGCAATTGCCTGTATACGGGAAACAAGTACATACGTACCGGCTGCATAATCACCAATTTTGTTAATCATTCGTATAATAACAATTTGCCCAAACGTCCAAAAAATAGCTTCAAGTCCGTAAGGCAACCCTACAATAATATTTTTCTTTTGAATACTCCAGCGTGGGTTAAGAATACCCTTTATCGAAGATTTAAAAGGCAGTCTTTTAGTAAGGATAAATGCAAAAATCATATAACTCATACTCAGAAAATTGGCAATTGATGTGGCGATTCCCGAACCTTTTATGCCAAGTTCCGGAAAACCAACATGGCCAAATATTAATGCCCAGCCAAAAAATATGTTGGCGGTTGTAGCAATAATGGCAGCAATCATTATGGGGCGTGTTTTTCCTACTCCCTGCAAAATTGCACTTATCGATAATTGAATACCAAGGAATAATACGGAAAATGAAAGTGCCTCCATAAACTGTGAAGCATACAAATTTATTTGTTCCGATGTACCCATCCATTTCATTAATGTACGGGGAAACAAAAAAAGTATAAAAAAAAATGGTATTGCTATTAATAGATTATAGAAAAACGATACTTCCGAAAATCGCCTGGCACTGTTCAACGATTTACTACCAACATTATGGGCTATTAAAACCGTGGCGCCAATGCTAAGTGCTGTAAGAAAAGATACAATAATATTGTAAGGGTACATTACATTGCCAACAGCCGAAAGATATAGTGTATTACTATGCCCCAGCATGGCCATATCAACCTGTAACTGTAAATAATGAACAAGGTTTTGTACAATTATAGGAACGGCAATTACCAGCAAACGGAAATGAAGTTTATCTATTGAAATTGCTTTAGTTGGTAGAATGTTTTGCGTAATTGATTTACAACCTTTATAAAACTTGAGCCATTTATTTTGTATTATATTTTTAACTGAGCCAATCATTTCAATTAATGAACTATTTTTTATGAATGGTTCCATTTACGTTTCTGTCTCTGGGATATTAATGTCACGGTTTAAGTTTCTTATCAATTAATGTAAATTCAAACCAGGCGAAATTATTCC
>JBGSIG010000643.1:0-1959 GCA_041742655.1 Ferruginibacter sp.
CGCCAGCACCGAAGTACATGGTGGCGCAGGCTTAATAGCAACAGCGGGTGGCATTGATGCACACATTCATTTTATTTGTCCGCAACAAATAGACCATGCGTTGTTCAGCGGCATTACAACCATGATTGGCGGCGGTACCGGCCCGGCAGATGGCACCAACGCCACCACCGTAACACCGGGTGCATGGAACATTCAAAAAATGCTCGAGTCTGCTGAAGCCTTTCCCATGAACCTGGGTTTTTTTGGTAAAGGAAATTGCGCTTCTCTTGCGCCACTGGAAGAACAGATTGAAGCCGGCGCATTGGGTTTAAAAATTCATGAAGACTGGGGCAGCACCGCTTCGGTGATAAACGCTTCTTTACAAATTGCCGATAAACACGATGTGCAGGTTGCCATTCACACAGACACATTAAACGAAGGTGGTTTTTTAGAAGATACCATCAACGCTATCAACGGAAGGGTAATTCATACTTTTCATACCGAAGGTGCCGGTGGTGGCCATGCACCGGATATTATCAAAGCAGCCATGTATCCAAATGTTTTGCCTTCTTCAACCAACCCTACCCGACCTTATACCGTTAATACCATTGATGAACACCTGGACATGCTGATGGTATGTCATCATCTTGACAAAAATGTGCCTGAAGATGTTGCATTCGCTGACAGCCGCATAAGGCCAGAAACAATTGCAGCCGAAGATATTTTACACGATATGGGTGTGTTTAGTATGATGAGCAGCGATAGCCAGGCCATGGGCAGGGTGGCAGAAGTAATTACCCGAACCTGGCAAACAGCACACAAAATGAAAGTACAAAGAGGACCATTGGCTGAGGACGAAAAAAACGACAATGATAATTTCAGGGTGAAAAGATTTATAGCGAAGTACACAATCAATCCTGCTATAACACACGGCATAAGTGATTATGTTGGTTCAATAGAATCCGGCAAACTGGCTGATATTGTACTGTGGAAACCGGCTTTATTTGGCGCCAAACCAGAGATGATTATAAAAGGTGGAATGATTATAGCTGCTAGAATGGGCGACCCGAATGCATCTATACCAACGCCACAACCGGTTATTTACAGGCACATGTTTGGCGCTTTTGGAAAAGCATTGTACAAAACATGCGCAACGTTTGTATCTAAACTTTCTTTAGAAAAAAATATTATTCAGGGTTACGGTTTACAAAAAATGGTGTTGCCCGTAAAAAATTGCCGTACCATTTCAAAAAAAGATCTAATACACAATGATGCAACACCTTTAATTGAAGTGAACCCGGAAAATTACGAAGTGAAAGTAGAAGGAACACCAATAACATGCGAGCCTCTATCAGAGCTTCCACTAACGCAACGGTATTTTTTGTTTTGATTAAGAAATACAGTATGCTGATTAACTATAAAAAATGCTTGTAACAGAAAAAATAGGAAACGTAGAATTATTTGCTATCAACAATAGGAATATCGATTACGTGTGGCTGGATTGGTATGAAACCAATAAACGCATACTGCATAAAAAAACAGCCATGGGCCGTGAGGTGAGTATGAAATTCTTAAACGGCAATCCACGGCTTACCGTTGGTGATATTATTTACGAAGACGATTTTAATTTAATTGCCATTGAAATAAAAGAGTGCGCTGTCATTACCATACACCCAAGATCGATGTACGAAATGGCGGCAGTTTGTTATGAAATTGGCAACAAGCATCTGCCCCTGTTTTACCAGGACGATGAAATATTAGTGGCCTTCGATGCCCCGGTATTTTCGCTATTAAGTAATTCCGGCTATGCTGTAGAAAAGGCGATAAGAAAATTGACAACACCGCTAAAAACTACGGTTACCCCACATAGCAATAGCAATAACAGTTTATTTAGCAGGATAATGAAACTTAGAATCGATCCTCTATGAGTACAGCCTTATTAAGTTTATTGCAATTATCAGATCCTACTTTACCAATTGG
>JBGSIG010000644.1:0-8762 GCA_041742655.1 Ferruginibacter sp.
AGCCGTACTGCTCTTCCAGAAATGATATCCCCATTGCATCAAATCTATATTCATTCTGGGTTTAATGTAAAAAGGTGATGTAGCACTCAACATCCACTTTAATCCCTGTGCAATAATTCCAGGGCTGGCCAGTGGTACAAAATGGCTGGGCGATATATACCCCATATTTCCAAAAGAGCAACCTTCTGTAATATCACCTTGTTCAATAATGGTTACTTCATAGTTTTTTTTTTGCAAATAGTAGGCACTGCACAAACCAATAACGCCACCACCGATTATGGTAATTTTTTTCATTGATAATTTTTTGTCTGCCTAAAATTTACCTGCTTTAATCTTACTGAACAATTTTTTTAAAGCAAATTATGAGGAGGATAAATAGCGGCTTCTTTTTATTTTGATGAGGATAGTTGTTTAATTAACGCTACTTCTTTTTCGCTGTACGGTTTACCGTCTTTTCTAAAAATATCATGAAACCATGGATTGGGCTCGGGGCTGCCTTCTTTGCTTCCCCACGGAAAAATAGTGTTGCTCTTTCCGCTAACCAGCCCCCAATTAATAGCACCGACATTGTATCGTTTTAATATTGGTAGATGAGTATCAAATTTACTGTTGTTGCTTCTTGCCATATATTCTGTACAGATAAGTGGTCTGCCAATTTTTTGTAAACTATCTATTGCCTGTTTCATTGACGTAGTATCAGAATAATTATGAAATGTTATTACATCAGAATTATCCAATTGGTATTTATTAATTTGTTGAAACTCCATAAACCATACTCCTGCAGTTAGCGGTTGCGACGGCCTTACGCTCCAGGCCCACTCAAATGCATTTTTTAATAATGGAAGCGATGTTAAGCCATAATTACTGTTTGCAGGTTCATTGTATAAATCCCACATTAATATTCTATTATCATCTTTAAATGTTGCAAGAATATCTTTTACATATTGTTCAAGATAACCCCATTGAGCAGGATCGTTATGTACCTCCATTGTCGGGCTGCGAACCCACCCGCTGTTATGCACTCCGGGCTTTGGTTCTGGTTGTTTGCCAATTTTGGCATCCGGATTCCAGCAATCATCAAAAATGCAAAACAATATTTTTATTTCGTGAGTTGCGGCAATAGCCAAAAAAATATTCATCCTTTTCTTAAACCCTATGGCATCACTTTTCCAGGCAAGGTCGTGCAGGTAAACCCTCATTACATTCATACCAATATTTGCGGCCCATCCTAATTCTTTATCAATAGTAGCGGTGTCAAAAGTTTCGCCCTGCCACATTTCCAATTGATTGATAGCGGTGCTCGGCAAAAAGTCTGCACCCACCAGCCAGCCCTGTTGCGCATACCATGCATTTGTTTTTCCTTTTGACCATATTTGCGATTGGGAAAAAGCAGTGAGAAATAAGCAATTGGCCATCATGCAAAATAAAAATTTTCTCATGTCATTCATTTTAATGTATTCATTTTAAAAAATATTATGAAACCTTCACTACAAATTTGCACCAGTGCCTCTTGCCGCGGCGGAGAGATAGAGCGGGTTGCTTCTACAAAACCTGGAAACCATAAGCATACGGATCATCTTCATCATCAATCGTAATGGTATTGTGTCCATAAATTTTCGCCCAACCTTCTATACCCGGCCTAATGGCCGGTTTACCCGTTACCAATAATTCTTCTTCAATTGTACCGGTGAATTTACTTCCAATAATGCTCTCATGAATAAATATATCGCCTTTTTTTAATTTCCCTTTTGCATACCATTGTGCCATACGGGCAGAGGTACCCGTGCCACAAGGGCTACGGTCAATAGCTTTATCGCCATAAAACACTGCATTTCTTGCAGTAGAAGTTTTATCTATTACCGCGCCGGTCCATAAAATATGACTACACCCATTTATTGTTGCATTTTCAGGATGCACAAATTCGTATTTTTCATTAATTCGTTTTCGCAGTTCGCCCGACCAATTTATTAAATTTCCTGCCGTATAATTTTCTAATCCTTTAAAGTTCTTTTGAACATCAATGATTGCATAAAAATTTCCCCCGTATGAAACATCAAACACCAACTCGCCTAAATCCGGACAATCAACAACTAATTCCGTAGCTGCCAGGTAAGATGGAACATTGGTTAAATTTACTGACTTCACCTTAGTCCTTATCGGAGTAGAAGGACATTCTTGATAAGAAATTAATACCAACCCTGCAGGCGCTTCCATTCTTACGATACCTTTTGTTTTAGGTTTAATTAACTCTTCTTCAATGGCAATGGTGATAGTGCCAATGGTGCCATGGCCGCACATAGGCAGGCAGCCACTGGTTTCAATAAATAAAACAGCAACGTCATTTTGTGGATCGTGTGGAGGATAGAGGATGCTGCCACTCATCATATCATGACCACGCGGCTCAAACATCAGTCCTTTTCTTATCCAATCATATTCTTTTAAAAAATGCTGGCGCTTTTCGCTCATGTTATTTCCAATGAGTTCAGGCCTCCCTTCCTTTACAAGGCGCACAGGATTTCCGCAGGTATGAGCATCAATACAAATAAATGTTTGTTTCATATTCTACAACTTTGCTGATACAACTTTACAACTTTGCCAAAGTTTTAAACTTTGGCAAAGTTTGTTCAAGAAATTTTTATTTTAAATCTATCGATTGCTCATGATATTTTATAAAGGCATCGAGTCCTCCAAATTTTTCAAGAACATAATCTCTTATCAATTTTGTAGTGCCTTTGCTTAGAAATATTTTATAAGAGCTGTGCGGCCAGCCCTCCATTTTTTTGGTAAACCTATGATGAACGGGGTTAGCGTGTGTGTAATGAACTACTTTGCAAAAATAGTTATCATCATCAACTGTCTCCATTTTCATACTGGTTATAAATAAACTTCCCATTCGGTTATAAACTTTATTATACGCCTGAGTATAGCTGCTGAAAGAATTTGAAAATGACTTACTTATTTTAAGTTCAAGTTGTTTTGGCGTTATGATAGTTGAGCTCTGTTCTTTTTGCCAAATCCCTCGAAGCTCTTCCTCATTACGTACCTGTAAAACCAAATGAAAATGCTTTGGCATCAGGCAATAAGCAAATAAATTGCAAAAAGGCCAAATTTGGTATCCTAATTTTTTTAAGAAGAACTCGTAATTCTTTTGCTCCTTGCAAATATTTTCCCATCCATTGGCGTGGTTAAATAAATAATATTTTTCACCGGGAATCATAGTTCAAATTACTCAAACTTTGCCCAAACTTTGTCAAAGTTGCTAAGTTTTGTAATTTTAGAAGATGGAAGCATATGGAAAAATACTATTGATTGCAATGCCCGCTTTTTTACTACTTGTGTTATTTGAAAAATGGTACGGCTGGCACAAAGGAAAAGATACCGTTAGAAATATGGATATGATCTCCAGCCTGAGCTCGGGGGTTACAAATGTTACCAAAGATGTTTTAGGTTTGGCCATTGCATTAATAAGTTACGAATGGCTGGTAGGCAAAGTTGCGTTAACGCATATCGATACGAAATGGTACACTTATGTTATTGTTTTTATTGTGTTGGATTTTGCAGGATATACCGTTCATGCACTTGATCATAAAATCAATTTTTTCTGGAATAGTCATATTATTCATCACAGCAGCGAAGAGTTTAATCTTGCCTGTGCCTTGCGGCAGAGTGTTTCCGTTTTTGTACGGCTCTTTGTTATTTTATTAATACCTGCCGCATTGCTCGGCATTGATCCTCAAGTAATTGCTATTGTAGCGCCGCTGCATTTGTTTGCACAATTCTGGTATCATACACAACATATTGGAAAGATGGGGTTCCTCGAAAAAATTATTGTAACGCCATCACACCATCGGGTGCACCATGCTTTGAATAAAGAATACATCGATAAGAATTATGGGCAGATTTTTATTATCTGGGATAAACTGTTCGGTACTTACCAGGAAGAATTGCCGGATGTGAAACCAGTATATGGTATTACCAGGCCGGTGAGAACCTGGAATCCTATTAAAATAAATTTCCTGCACATGTGGTTGTTAATAAAGGATGCCTGGAATACACAAAGTTGGAAAGATAAATTTCGGATATGGTTTATGCCAACGGGCTGGAGGCCACAAGATGTTATGGAAAGATATCCTGTTTATAAAATTGAAGATGCTTACAATTTTGAAAAGTACAATCCGCAGGCGTCAAAATTTTTGCATGTTTGGTCGTGGGTGCAATTGTTATCCCTGTTATTATTTATTAGCTATCTGTTTGGCAATATCGCCTACATAGGCAAACCAAATATTTTTATTTATGGCCTCTTTACTTTTGTAATGGTATATGCTTTTACCGAACTGATGGATGGAAACAGGTACGCCATTGCCTGGGAAATCACTAAAGCCGCATTGGGCATTGGTGTTATTTTTTACCTGGGCGATTGGTTCGGCGCCAATGCATTCCTGCCCTGGGTGAGTAATGTGTTGATCGGTTATTTTGTTTTATCCGTAGCGGTAACAGCCTGGCTGTCGTTTGCTTCTAATAGCGAAACAAGAACACTTTCGGTCGCTGCAAAATAAAATTATACCGCCGCTTTTGTCAGGTCATCATTTACTGTTCTCCATATTCCCAATAAGTTTTCGTTCTTCAATTCATCAGGCAACAAATCGTTGCTCCAGTTTTGAAAAGCAATTGGCCTTGCAAAACGTTTTATACCGTCGGCACCTACTGCACCAAACCTGCTGTCGGTTGAAGCAGGAAAAGGCCCGCCATGATGCTGGCTGAGACAGACTTCCACGCCAGTTGGCACACCGTTTAAAATAAAGCGCCCACAAATATTTTTCACCGCTTCCACTAACTCATCGTTTTCTTTAATATCATTATCCGTGGCCATTAGTGTAGCAGTCAATTGCCCTTCCATGTTTTTGGCAACGGCAATCATCTGGTTCATATCCTTGCAACGGATAATGATGGAGTAGGGTCCAAAAACTTCCTGGTGTAAAACCGGGTTATTTAGAAATGCCTCACCAGTTGCGGTAGCAATGGTTGGTAAGCCTTCATTTTCTTTTACATCCCTGTCTGATTCGGCAACAAGGTGAACTTCTTCCTGCAACAACGCATTGCCCTTACTTTTTTTGTAAGCACTTACAATGCCAGAGTGTAACATCGGCGCAGGTTCAATTTTTTGAATTGCTTTACCCAGGTCATGTACAAATGTCTTTAGCGCTTCGTTCTCAACACCAATAATGATTCCGGGGTTGGTACAAAACTGGCCAACACCTAATGTAATGGAACCCGCATATTGTTGTGCAATTTCCGATGCAGAAAATTTTAATTTTTCTGGCATAAGAAAAACCGGGTTGATGCTGCCCATTTCTGAAAAAACCGGTATAGGTTCTTTGCGTTGATTACCCCAATCAAATAATTGTTTACCCCCGAGGTATGATCCTGTGAAACCAACTGCTTTGGTATGCGGATGCATCACCAATGCTTTACCCACTTCAAACGATGCCCCGTGTATATGTGCAAAAATACCTTTGGGCATACCGCATTTTTCTGCTGCAATCAAAATCGCTTTGGCAACCATCTCCGACGTTTCAGCATGGGCAGGATGTGCCTTTACAATAACCGGGCAACCGGCAGCAAATGCACAAGCCGTATCGCCGCCTGCGGTAGAATAAGCGAAAGGGAAATTACTTGCACCAAAAACCACTACCGGGCCAAGGGGTACCAGCATTTTGCGAATATCTGGTTTCGGCGGTGTTTTATCTGCAACTGCAGTATCAATTCTTGCATCGAGCCATGTTCCCTTTTGGCAGGCTTCTGCATAACTATTCAATTGAAAAATGGTTCTTGCTCTCTCACCACGCATCCGGGCTTCAGGCAGATGCGATTCTTTCATGGAGATATGAATTAATTCATCGCCACAATTTTCTAATTCAACGGCAATGGCTTTCATAAAAGCCGCACGTTGTTTCAAACTCATTTTTCGGTAAATATGAAAAGCATCCCATGCCTGTTGCATGGCCAAATCAATTTCATTTGTTGTTGCATCTGTATAAGACATAAATATTTTTTGTTTTTAGGTGAAGTATAAATTTTTAATACCGGTATAAAATAATCAAATTCCGGACAACGAATTTACAATTATTAATGTTGATGGCATATCTAATTTAATAATGAACATTAATCAACGATAAAAATAATTTTCACAGTTGATTTCAAATTAGATTTTTTTAACCGGGCATTTTTTTGTATATTCTTACTATAACATACTTGGAAGCTAAGTCCTGAGGCATCTGTATGCAATTAATTTTCACACACTTTATTCCCCATTTATTACTTATGAATTCGGAAACGATCAAATTAGAAAAAAGCTGCTTGACTTTAGCAAAACGGACGATTTATTAAAACGTCGCAAAGCCATAGTAGCAAATGGTGTTGGCGTTTTTTGCCCTTCAACTGTTGTGCATGCCAAAGAAGGCGTTATTACCGATGTTGATGGTAATGCATTGATAAACTTTGGCGGCGGCATTGGCGTATTGAATGCGGGCCATTGTCCGGAACCTGTCGTAAAAGCAATACAAAAGCAGGCTGAAAAATTAATTCATTCCTGTTTTCATGTATCAACTTATGAAGGATATATTGAGCTATGTGAAAAACTGGCGAACATTTTCCACATGGAGATAAAACAAAAGTAATGCTAACCAATACTGGTGCTGAAGCGGTTGAGAACGCCATTAAAATTGCAAGACAATCAACGAAACGATCTGCGGTAATTTGTTTTACCGAAGCGTTTCATGGCCGCAGTATGATGGCAATGACACTTACTTCAAAAATAAATTACAAAACAGGTTGTGGCCCTTTTGCTCCGGAAGTTTACCGGTTACCTTTTCCTGATTATTATCATTTTGGAAATGGATTAACCGGGGATGCATTTATTGACCAGGAATTAAGAAGGCTTAATGATGCAACACATTCGATGGTTGCCGCCGAAAATACTGCAGCAATTATTATTGAACTGGTACAAGGCGAAGGAGGTTTTAATGTGGCTCCACAACGCTATGTGGAAGGCCTGCGTAAATTCTGTGATGACCACGGCATCGTTTTAATTTTTGATGAAGTGCAGAGTGGATTTTGTCGCACGGGCAAATGGGGCGCTTATCAACACTATGAGGTAACACCATATATTTCAACCTGGGCAAAATCAATGGGATCGGGCATGCCGATCGGCGCAGTCATCGGCAAACAGGAGATCATGGATGCTGCTGCGCCAGGCACTATCGGCGGAACATATTTGGGCAACCCGGTTTGCTGCGCTGCATCAATAGCCACTATTGATTTCATGGGCCTGGCCTTATTACCGGCAGTGGTTTCTATCTGAAGGTGTTTTAAATAGGAAAGGGTACCTGAGTTCTGTGAGTGAACTGCATGCGCATATGCCAGAGTTGATGCCAATATATCATCAGCTCTCCACGTTGGCCGGTGCTGGCGATTTGGAAGCGAGGTTTTTAAGTATGTATTCTCCGCCGCCGTATATAGCAGGCTGCTCCCAAATGGTCTGTAACAGGAATAAGATTTTTCTCATTCACAATTATGATTACAATCCTGCATTGTTCGAAGGCAATATGCTGTACACAAAATGGCTGAAGCCTGTTATTGGAATGAGCGACTGTACCTGGGGTTTGCTGGACGGTATGAATGCGGACGGCTTATCTGCGTCACTGGCTTTTGGAGGCAGAAAAATTTCAGGCGATGGCTTTGGAATTCCGTTGGTGATTCGTTACCTGCTGGAAACTGCATCAACCGTGGATGAAGCGGTGGATAAATAAAAACGCATTCCCATACACATGGTATATATGGTATATAATGTAACGCTCGCTGATGCAGCGGGTAATTCTGCAACTGTATATGTCTCTCCCGATAGGGTTCCGGTTATTACCAAACTGGCCTATGTAACCAATCACCAGGAACAGGTGGAATGGCCTGCCTATGCTGCTTTAACCGGCACCGTTGAAAGAAAGGAAGTGATGGAAAAAATGAATGCCGATTTGTTTGAGAAGGAAGATTTTATTACAGGAAAATTTCTTGAGCCACCGTTATTCAATTATAATTACGAAAAAAGTTTTGGTACGCTCTACACTGTCAAATACCGGATCTCCGAAAAACAGGTGTTGGTACATTGGCCCGAAAATAAAACGGTAGAACAATCATTTGAATTATTTAATGAAGGAATAGTTACTGTACATTTGCCCGCGCGCAAAAAAATGATGTAGATAACTTGATCAGGGCCTTTTTAATAATGCAATCTCAAGAGGTCTTATAAAAATAAAAACGCCTCATCTTTCGATGAAGCGTTTTCAATAAATATGGCAGCTACCTACTCTCCCGGTTGGAATACCAGTACCATCGGCCATAAGGGGCTTAACTTCTCTGTTCGGTATGGGAAGAGGTGAACACCCTTGGCAAAACCACCATAAGGTTTTGCAAGTTGTAGGTTTTAAGTTCTAAGTTTTAAGTTTTAAGTTTTTTTAACTTACTACCTATTGCTTTCAACTTACGACTTAATAATGTACATATTGGGAAAGTTGTTTTTTAGAGTAAATCAGTATTTATTTTGCTTCCTGCCTTGTTCCTGCCTTTTCACCCCTTTAGGGGATGGGGGCGGGGCGGAGGGGGCAAAATAAAAAAATAAAGCTTACGGGTAATTAGTACTACTCGGCTTCGATGTTACCACCCTTATACCTATAGCCTATCAACGTGGTAGTCTACCACGGCCCTTAAAA
>JBGSIG010000645.1:0-5994 GCA_041742655.1 Ferruginibacter sp.
TCGGCAAAATATTCAACAAGCAATGATTGATTCTTTGATGAAATGAAACGACCAATATTAAGAATTATATTTTCTCTTTCTACCTTCACTGGTTCAATTTGCCTGATAGGATTTCCAATAACAGCGATATTGTTATGCCCTGTTTGTCGGATCAAAAATTCTTTAGCTTTTGAAGTCTGCGCAACTATCCCGGCAGCCTTTTTATACATTACCGGGTTTAATATGTTTTGCAGTTTGCCGTAGCTGGCACCGGGTCGGCTCCTGTCAGATACAAAAACTTTCAATCCGAGCCCCAATGCCGCCAATAATACAAAAGAATTGTACCTGCCGCCAAAACTCAACACAATATCCGGTTGTTGGCCTTTCAGGCATTTACGAAGAAACCGAAAAATATTATACGAAAAGATCACCCTTGAGCTTTCAGTATGAATAAAATCCGGCTCTTTAACCATTACGTTGGCCGGGAGTTTATAAAACTTTTCACCCTTTACCAGACAAACAAGTGTTACCTCAAGTTGGGACCGCTGAGCAAAATTATTACAGAGTTGCGCTATCACTCTTTCTGCCCCGCCCGGAGTAAAAGAGGGTATCACTAAAAAAATCTTTTGGCCATGTTGCATGAATTATTAAGGGACTTTGTTAATGCTTCTATTTAGTACACAACCATTAAAAAGTTTATTTTGCAATTTTATATTCGGAAAAATATTTCAGTCTATTATCAATGCGGCTATCTATCCTTAGTTTTTAGTAATTAAATCGCCCAATTGATTTGTAGTCATAAATTCTACGCTTGGCCATTTAACCACAATGCGCTGCAACAGGTGTTTTAGCAATTTCAAATTATTAGTTCTGTTTTCTCTGTTAAGGGAACCCATAAAATTTACCCGGTGCGAACTTATTATGGCGGGCTTACCCCAAAAAAAAGAATTTTGTATTTCATTTAAACAACTGTCAATCCAGTCTTTTGATGGATTTGAAAATGGTTCAAAAAACGCGTTTCGCACAAGGTACAATTGTCCCATACTGTTTACCTGTCCAGTAAAGTGTCTTTTGTATTTTATACCTTGCCCGTTTATTTTGGGTATTTTTTGCACACGCCCACCCTGTATATACCGGATCCCATTGTTGAAAAAATACTTTTCGGCAGTGGGGTGCCAGGTATAGCAGGGCGCTATTATTGACGTTGAACGGAACCCCCATATTTGCTCAAATAAATCAGCCGCCTCTGTGATCACATCTTCCAAAGCGAGCAATGCAGCCTCCGAAAATGTTCCAAATCCGTCTAAAAATTCTTTTCGGCAACTGGGTGTTGTATTTTTTGCCACCGTAAACATTTTTTCTTCAAATGCATCCAGTGCTGCAGTATTGCCTGTTTGCAGGGCATTCATCCAGTTTGTTAAATTAATATGTTCCCTGCCATGCAGTTGAGGCAACAATACTTTATGGTGTATCCCCTGTTTATATAACTCCATCACTCTTTCATGCTCCGGGTATGCTAATAAAGTTTCGGTAAAGGGCTGGTAATAATATTTTGTAAAGTTACTATCCCTGATTTTTTCAAAATCTGGGTTTGCCACAATATTATTGGCTGTTATTATTGCAGGATTGTTATTTGTGTCCTTTACAGATTGCAGCACCTGGAACAACAAGTTAAGATCACTATTCGTTTCCAACGCATCAAACTTGTTGTACTCATTTTTATCTACAGGATAGCCTTTTTGCAAAAGCCTTTCGTACGACAATTTGGAATTCATTCTTACCGTACCCCAATCATCTGATTCAATAACGACTATTTTACGTCTGGTTCGCCAGCCCGGAAAATTGGTTGCATTTAATGTTGCGCTATCTTTTAATTTTAAGAACATGTATGGGCACTTATTTTTAAAAGCGTACCGTAAACTTTTTGCTTATTTTGTATAATTCCTGTAAGCAAAAGGCCCTGATGAATTGAAATGATCTGATGCCAGGTTTGATTTTTAAACAATTAAATTTTTATTATGAGCCCTTTATAAAATTTATTAAGGGTTCATAACTTTGATAGAAATAAGCTACTACCGGATTAGATACGAATGTGTCAATGGTGGCAGTATCAAACCATACCCTGGTTTCTATAATAAAAAAAAACAATGCCATGGGCAGGTGCACAAAATATACATAGTGATACCATTTATTTTTTTGCTGCAAGAAGAGTAAAAAAAAATACCCATAAAATAATAACAACGAAAGCCTGAAATATCTCCCGAATGTAGGCACCACCTTCATGGCTGCATAGCCAATAGCCATGAAAAAAATTGCGAAACACAGCAATGGTAATAATTGGCTTTTCTCTATTTCCTTTCGCTTATAATAAAAAAGTAAAAAGGCAATAATAATTGTAAAGCCGTACAACAATTGAGTCCTTAGGCCTACATACCAATTTATATCTTTTATTCCTTCTGCCCTTTCTTCAATATATCCTTCACTTGTATAATTGTCGGCTCTTTTATTTATTACCTCTATCGAGGTAGCAGGTATAAGAGACTGAACAAAACTTAAATTAACAGTATTCATAAAAAAGGCAAGGCCCAACAGAGCAAAATATAAGGTGAGCCGGTTGCCAATAGCCAGGTAAATGAAAAAAACAGCAAGGCTGATGATAAAACCAAAATGTATGAACGGGGTTACCAGCAGCCCGGCAATGTATTGCTTTTTTTGTAAAACCAGTATGCGAAATATATAATAAGCAAAAACATGGGCACCCACCCAAAACCGGAAAGAATTGATTTCCCAGGGCGCTATCAACATGGCAAAAATGAAAATGAAAAGTGTTTCATACCTGCCTAATTTTTTCTTTGCGTAGGATAAAAGAAACCAGATATTTCTTGAAAAAAAGAATCCAAAAATCAATCCAAGGATACCATAGAATATGCTGGGGTCGCTGGTAACCCTGCTTACAAGGAATTTTAATAAAGGCAGCAGGATGTCGATGATATTGGTTTCGCCCGAAAAAAGTTTGCTCCTGAATACGTCAAAATTCATATTGGTTGCTGTAGCCCATTCAACAAAATCCTGCCGGTGGCGAAACGAATCCATCGTGTCCCTGATTGGATAAAAAGTATAGCCATAGAAGCCACAAAATAACCAAACCACATTTTTTGAAATAGTGGATGAATAGTTATAAATCGACGTTAGCAATGCCAAAAATGGATTGATTATAAAAAAAATAACCACCCAGTTTACATTGCTTTTCTTAACGGCTGATCGTAACATTCAATTTTTTTAAAAAACAATACTGTCTAAATTGTCAATCTCAATTATGTGCTCCGATGGATTTTCGATAGACCACCAATCCATTAATTTTTGCTGTTCCAGCAATTTATGCAGCCAGTAGTATTTGCAGTCATCGTTTTTGATCAATAATGCGGCTGACCAAAAACTAAACACGACGCTTTTGTGAAGGCTCATGATAAAAAGTTCCGCAGGAACGGTACTTCTGTTTAAAACTACCCGTTCCATTTTTTCAAATTTTTCCACCTGGAACGTATGCGTGTTAGGGTGCAATTTGATATAGATTTTTTTACCGGGAAATTTATGTAATAATTTTTCCAGCATTGTTATTTCATAATCATACACCTTAAACTCAACATACCATTGATTCAGGTAGAGAAATACGCCCTCCATTTCAGGTATTTCTTTTTTAATATCAAAGTTGAAAATGCGGGAAGCAGTTTTGACCTGGCTTGGGGAAGTGTACAAATCAATAGGAACCACTTTTTTATTAGTAAGGTTTTTATACTTCTCCGGGTTGTGTATCCATACTTCATCTGTTTGCTTAATAAACCCATTCCTGTTGCTTACAAAAGGCAACAGTCCAAATAGAAGCTTTTGTGTTTTTAAAAACCTGTAATTTTTAATAGTTGACCTTAACCTGGAAGGAAGGGCCGATTTAGAAATAATGATATAAGGTTTGGTACCCTCAGGTGCCAGGCAAATAGTGGTGCCCTTTTTAGAAAGCTTGCTAATGAGGTATTGATTGACCGGTGCCTGCTCAAGAAAAAAAATGAATTTTGTGTACGAAACTGACAATATCTTTTCTAGTGTTTTTTTTATAACTGGATCGTATTGTCTTCCGTTTATATCATATTCCAACATAACCAGTACTGCATTTAGTTCCTCAAAATTCAGTTCATGTTTAAACCTGTTGTTGCTTTTATTGGTATGTAGCAAAACCGTCACGGAATACTCCCGGGCATTGCTGTAATATTGTTTAATAAGGCTGGTAATAACCAATACATGATATTCCGTATTGATAGATAAAAGAATATTCTCCAAAGTATGGTTACTTTAAAATTTCAGTTAACATGGCAAGATCATCAACAAAATAAGGAGCCTTTTTTAAGCTTTGGTTACTATAACCTATAAATTCAATTCCATTTACTTTTGCTGCCTCCCAATCATTGACAGCATCCCCTACGAGCACAAACTGGTTAGTAGCAAAACTACTTTTTTGAATAATTTGATGCACCAGGTCATTCTTTGGAGTGGGAGAGCCTTCTATAAATTTAAAATGGTGAGCGACCTGCAATTGCCCGCAGAGGTATCTTAATTCTTTTCCATCCGATCCGGAAGCTATGGAGTGGGTATATTTGCTGCCAATTTTTTTCATCACAGCCAACCACTGCGGGTTTAGCAATGCCTTATCTGTGAGCGCTTCTTTCATTATTAAAGAGAAGCTTTCTGCAAGCCCGATTACGGCTTCATCCGATATTTTTTGATGTAAAATATTTTCATAAAAAAACCGAATTTTTACATACCGCGAAAGGCCTCCATTTAAGCGGTGAAAATGGATTAATTTTTCTACCTCATCGGGATGATGATTTTCGAAAATCTTTCGAAACCCATATTCCCTTACTGAATCAGACAATAATATCACCCCATCAAAATCCCAAATTATTTCTCTTACATTATTCATTCTCCAAACGTTTTAATACCCGCTCCAAATCTTCAGGATGATCTACGGGGATGGAATCACTTGATAACGGTATCATGCGCACTTCGTATCCTAACTCTAAAAATCGAAGTATCTCAATATCTTCCATTTCTTCCAGCGGTGTTTTTTCCTTAACGGCAGCAAAGTCGCCCAACGCCTTTTTAGGAAATGCATATATACAAACCTGCCGCCACGATTTAATAAAATGGTGGGCTTTGTTGCCAGGAATAGGGCTACGGGACATATACAACATCCGCCCGTCGGGCCTGAAAACGACTTTTGGCATTGAGCCGCTCCGGTACATTTCTTCGGTACCTATCGGGCAATAGCCATTTAATATTTCGCCATTATGATCTGCTAATTTTTCCATGATCATTGTAATGTCTGCCGGATTAAACAGTGGTTCATCGCCCTGCACATTAATATAGTAATCAGCATCCACCTGTAGGGCGGCCTGGGCAATTCTGTCCGTGCCTGTAAGGCAATTATCGCCTGTTAATAAAGACTGTATGCCATGGGCATGGCAATGATCAACAATCCGGCTGTCTTCTGTAGCTACGTAAATTTTTTCTTTTGGAAAAGCTTTTGCACACTGTTCAAAAACACGTAATATCATACTCTTTCCTTTAATATCCATCAAAGGCTTACCAGGAAAACGTGTTGACTGATACCGGGCAGGAATAATAAGTACTACCTTCATCTCTTTAAATTAAATAAGCATACACTGAGTCGGGAAATAAGCCTTTGTACCTTGTGGGAGTGAGTGACCGAAGCGGGTAGCCCGTTTTAAGCGCATCTGAAAACAATGCTTCATTTTCAACAAAAAGTTCCTGTTCCCTGGTACCAATTTTATCGCCACTATAGCCATCATAACCCGCAAAATAAAATTCTTTGGCACCCAATTCAAGTGCGGTTTGAATTGCCAGTGCAGTGTGCGAATCGGGTATCAAATCCGTAAAAGTAACACCTGCCAGTTCAAAACAATCACTCCTTATTTTTTCAGGAATATACGTGCCCATTTTGCG
>JBGSIG010000646.1:0-2288 GCA_041742655.1 Ferruginibacter sp.
GTTTTATCCTCAAAATGTAATTGTAAATAGTCTTGCACAAATTCCACCGAACTTAATTGTTCATTAGTTAAGTGTTCCAATAAGTTCTTACTGTTCATAAATTATAATTTCCTAATTACCATAAGGAATATGTCCCCTTGGGTCTTTGTTAGATATTGTTTGACCTGATTTAGGATCAACAGTTTGACCTGATTTGTTCATATAGTTTACTCTTCTTCCCTGGTTAGCATTAGCATCCATTATTCTGACTCCAGCAACACTAGTAACGAGGGGCAGCAGGACGGAGTCCTGCGCCAGCCTGATATTACCGGAGTATTGCATTAAGAAGTTTAGTTTATTTAATACTAAAAAAGCAGGTTAATAAAGTTTAACCTGCTTTTTTATTTGCCTTTCAGAAGCGCTTACAGTTTAGCAGTCGGGGACCTGCTTAATAATTCCTGTTTAAAAATATATTCATATGCTGTACTATCGGCTGGTAAACCTGCTTTAAGTTTTCTATCCACTTTTATTTTATAATTAACCCCGGCATGGTAATTAAAATTTACAATTGAATCCTGAAAAATAAAGTAATTGCCCCTGTCACTATCTCCCCAGCGCACCCGTAAGCATTTTTTTGCGCCGGTATTATCGCAACTCCCCAACTCGGGTGCTATCCACATAATTAAAGATTTTTCACTTACAGGTTTTTCTTCCTTTACAAGGCGAAGCTCTGTGAGGCCGATTTTTCCAAAATTATGGTTTGTCATCAGGTCAAGTACATCTCCCTTAACGTCAAAACGCATCAGTTCGTCGTTGAATTTAATGTCAATAACGGTGGTATCTTCTTTATTGATATTCCACACTCCCTTTAACACTATTTCAGGAGTAAAATTATTATAGTCGGTAACATATAAGGCAGTGCTGTCGTTCTTTAGTTCCATACTTATCAATATGGGGGCTTCTTTTGTGTTTTTTGTTGTTTGATAATACCCTGCAAAAGATTTTGTTCCCGCTGATTTTTTAATGCTTTCTTTACAGGAATATTGTAATGAGCAACATGAAATTGCCATTGCAAAAAGGGTAATTTTTGATTTTTTTATCATATTTTTTATTCTTTTTTTATTAAGTATCCATTATAACAACCCCATTAGCTGCATCAGTTCTTTTCTTTTTTTTACAACCTGCTGGGGCAATAATTCTTTTGATGTAGTGTTATTATTTTTTGTACGCCAGTTAT
This sequence comes from Ferruginibacter sp., assembly GCA_041742655.1. Classification (GTDB taxonomy): domain Bacteria; phylum Bacteroidota; class Bacteroidia; order Chitinophagales; family Chitinophagaceae; genus Ferruginibacter. The sequence goes on from JBGSIG010000646.1 coordinate 1,217, forward strand.
TGTCAATTGAGGATGGGGCACCGTTTTCCATACCATACATTTGTTCAATAATTTCCACCACTTTAAAACCTTCCAGGGCATTGGTTGTGATGGTGGCATTGTTACGCAATACATTTACTACATTTTCTACCACATAATTGTGGTTGGCCGCCGATCCCTTAAAGGCCCCGTAATCATTGGCAGGGTTGGTTGGTGCCAGCACCGGCATTGTATAATTTTTTACATGGCAATACTCCACCTCATTCATATACTGCCCCCCTACTTTAATACTGCCCTTTTCAGCAATGATGGTTATACTGCTTTCAAGGTTTTTATCAAATACAGAGGTACTGAAGTTAAAACTCCCCATTCCCCCGCCGTCGCAAAACTCAAAAGTAATGATGCCACTGTCCTCAAACTGGGTTAGGTGCGAATGATTAAAACATCCCAAACGGCTTTGTATGTGTTTTATATCTCCAAAAAGCCAAAACATAATATCAAGGAAATGCGAAAACTGGGTATATAAAGTACCTCCATCCAGTTCCATACTGCCATGCCAGTTATTGGCTTTATAATACCTTTCGTCCCGGTTCCAGTAACAGTTTATCTGCACCATATAAATTTTGCCAAGCATGCCATTATCCACCATCTCTTTCAGCCAGGCTGATGGCGGGGAGTAACGGTTTTGCATAACCGAAAATACATTCCTATTTACATGCAGGGCCCTGTAAATTATTTTTTCAGCGTCTGCTTTACAGAGTGCCAGCGGCTTTTCAATTACTACATGCTTATTTGCATTCAGACATTTGAGTGCATGTTTGGCGTGCAAGCCATTGGGCGTGGCGATCACTACTACTTCTATTTCCGGCACTTCCGTTAGCATTTCATCAATTGAATGAAAGAGAGGCGTGTCGGGATGTGAGTTTTCAATATCCAGGTTTTCTTTCGATAGCAGATCCGCCATTGCAACCACCTTAGATTGAGCGTTGCGGCTGACCATTTCAGCATGTCGTTTTCCAATATGGCCGCAACCAGCAATAGCAAATTTTATGGGATTATTATTCATAATGATTTAATTTTTTTATGATGTCGT
>JBGSIG010000647.1:0-8312 GCA_041742655.1 Ferruginibacter sp.
TCACCTGATTACCTGGGTTATCATTTAAATATGTTTGAACAGGAAAAATTTGTTATGAACCTGAGGGATTATAAAAAAGATGATTTTATAAATCAACTGCATTTAGGAATGGAAAATAACGGAGCCACTGCCTCATTTATAGCAAGAGAGCGTTTTGATGGATTGTTATTTATTAAATACAGCGATGTGCCAACGTTGCTGAAAAAATAATAAATTTTTTCGGGGACTTTGTCTTCACAAAAAGAAACTGCATAAATTAAATTGATTTTTTCAGCCCGGATTCTTCGACAAAAATTTCCCCACCGAACCAAGAATAAATTTCCCAGGCGGGTCTTCCAGGTTTTATATTTGTGAAGAACAAGGAATATACCCTGCACTTAATTTTAGATACTGAAGCCGGAAATAAAAAAATTACCGGCTTCGTTTATTAATTATCTATTCCTTACGAACAAACCGAATCAACGCACTGCTTAGTTCCGTGCTTTCCAGTCTTGTTTCATAACGATTGCCATCCACGATGGCCACCATTAGTGAGGTATTGGGAGGAATGGATCCAAGATTTTCCGCTACCATCACCAACTCATTCGTTTGCTGCAATGATGCAACAGCCAGCTTTATGATGTAAGCTTTTTCTGTAAGACGGATATGTTCGTAAAGCAGTTGGTTGTTTAGAAAAATAGCGATGGAATCTCCATCCACTTCGGCATTATCATAAAAACGTAACTCGATGGAATCCCCTGCTACAGGTATTTCTTGCATCAACTGTCTTTTACGGGTGGTAAATTTTTCTTCATTGTTTAAAGGTGCCACTGTAACTACCGGCGCCAGCACCGGTTCAGGTATTGGCTGTATGGCCGGTTTGTTTTTAGTGGCCGGAATAGAAGCCTCACTGCCCAACTGCGTTGCTACGTCACTGTTAGCTGGCTTTTTCGGCGTTTCCTCTATCACGATTGGTACATTTGGTACAGGCTTTGTAAAAGCTACTGAGCCAATGCTGTCAATCAATTCGGGGTCATTGGTGCCGAAAGTATAATTATCAATCACAAAATCCCACTCATCGTTGAACAGGTGTTCCATAAACTTTTGCAGGTCAACCGACCCTCGTTGCCGCTGTTCTTTATCTTTTAAAGCAGCCGTTCCATTCAGGTACATCTCAGTACCACCGGGGCAATTAAAATCTGCTGTTGAAAGATATGGTGTGACACGCTTTGCCGGTAAAAGGCTTTTGCTGATTTTCGCCTCAATCAACTGATCATCCCACCATACCACACTATTGTCCCTGTCATCAAAATAGCCTTTCAGACTGTAGCGCCGGTAACTACTGGGTGATTCGTAATAATAAGAAGTGCCGGTGAGGCTGTCGCCGTTTTTTATAATTTTAAGTTCTACGTTTTTACCGTCGATGGTCCCTTTCCAATAGCCGGTGATGGGTTGTGCATTTGCAAATGAATATGAAATGATGGATGCAGAAAGTAATAAAAGGATAGGATAGTTTTTCAAACGTTTTGCCTGGTGTTTTCATTAGACAGGTACTTCAAAAATAAGGATTTTTTCTCGGTCAAATGGTGGCGGCAAGCAGCGGGGGTTTTGCCGTTAAGGCGTTCAGACATTTTTATTTCTTTGATACCTTAACGCTTTAACGGCTATTTACTATTTCTCAGCCATGTGCGGTGTCACCGCACATCGTTATTAATTGTGTTTAAAGAGAATAAAATTCATGAGGTTCAAAGGGCCCGGGTATGTCTTTGTCTTTGATCAATTGCTTTATATTAATTTCAATATTGGTTGCGATGGTTGTCATTGGGGTGTCTGTCGGGTTACATTCAAATGGATCTTGTAAAAGAGTCGCTGTCTTTTCTAACACAAAGAAGCCCGAGGAAATTATCAATAAAAGCGGCGTTTCTAGTACCGGCCTCACATTGCCTAAGGCAATAGAAAGAGTAATCACGAAAAGGTAAATCATCAGATGAAGAAAAACACGATAGGTTATAGGAAAAACAGTGCTCTTGATTCTTTCTGCCATTCCCATTGCGGTTGAAAAATTTGCCAACGTTGTGCTAAGTTGTATCTGGCTAAATATATCTATTGTGCCATTTTTTTTTAAGGCAGCTATCTGCAAAGTATTTAACTGCAAAAGCGCCAACGGCTTATTATTGTGAGCGCTTATTTTATTTATGTCATCGGTTGAAATGTATTTCTCCATGTTCTTTAATGGATCCTGCCCCCTTAAAGATTGCCCTAAACTAAAACACCAGGCTACTTGCCTTAATGCCATTTGCCTTATTTCATCTTCATTAGCTTCATTAATGAAAGACTGTAACTGCAGGGTGAAGGTCCTGCTTTCGTTTACAATAGTTCCCCATATTTTTCGTGCTTCCCACCACCTGTCGTACGATTGGCTGAGTTTGAAAGATAAAAGAACAGAAATTGCAGTTCCCAAAAATGCCGGAATAGAGATGGGCATTTCAGGAATGTAGGAAGAAAAATTATAGGTGAAAAAGGAAACTAATAAAGCAATGATAAGTGTATAAATGAATTCGGCTTTTGTTTTATTGAGAATATACTTGATGCTTGGTACTTTAACTAATAACATCTTTTGTTTGGTTTATGGTTATAAATGTGTTCCGTGTATGTAGTTAGTGGAAAGAAGCAAACAGCCTTTGATAAAAGAAAGCTTCTATAAACCAAATATACAAACTTAGTGAAAGGTTTTAGTTAACCATTATGCAAAAACCCAGGTAACGGCAACAACCTGAAGAGGCTGCCTTTTTTATCGAATTGTACTAATATTTATGCTATTTCACCATTTTGAAGACCATGGTATTTTCTCATTTTTAAATAGCGAAGCAATAATCACTTTCATTTTAAAAAGTCTTCTCGTCTGCAGATGGGCCGTAAATAGATGGCACCAAAATGTCATTCAGCCGCATATACACTGTTAGCTGCCCGCGGTGGTGTACCCAGTGGTTGATGCTTGAACCTACAGATTCCTTCTTTGAATGGCGCATCAATTCAATAGCACCATTCTTCAGTATGAATGGTGCGTCCAGTTCATCATCGGTAGTTAACCGCAACGCTTTCACAGCGTTTTCAAAGTTATTTTCAAAATGTTCCAACAGTCGCAGGTTGGTGGTTACTTCAACATGTTGGTAGGTGGCAAAATCAATCACCCCTTTTTCAATCGCGGTACTTATCCATAACGGAATTTCAGCTACCAGCAAACTGAGGTAGCCCATGTTCATCGATTTGGGGTGCGGCTTATATTCAAATAAATGCGCAGGTATGCGCTCCAGGCATTTTTTGGAAGCATGATGTTCATCTTTTAATTCCTTAATAAATGCGTCGGCAAAAATTCTACTTTTCATAATGCAAGTTTTATTTTTATCCATCAAAGACGATGCCTTATTTTCATTAAAAACTTACTGTCATTTTCATTATCACTCACCAGGATATTGCAAGCTGTTTGAAACTGGCTTCGTTCTTTGCTGATAAAATTCCAACTAAGGAGTAGATGTGGATTTTCCAATCAATAGCTTGTCTCATCCATTTTCACTTTTCCTCTAAATGTCCAGAAAACAAAAATTGTATACGCCGCTACAATAGGAACACCAATGGCTGCAATGGTTAACATGATGCCTAAAGATTTTTGGGAAGAAGCACCATTATAAATAGTGATATTAAAAGCAGGATCGATGGTAGAAAGAACAATATTGGGAAACAGGGTAATAGAAACCGTTATCAATAACAGCGCTGATGTTAATGCGGAGGACAGAAAGGCTTTGAAATATACACCTTTCTCCAACAGCCTTCTTGTATTTATGATGGTTAAAATTGTAAGCAATGGAACTATAAATAATAAAGGTTGCGACCTGAATTTTTCTGCTGTCTGAGGTAAATAAACCAGGGTTGCCATAGTGAGTGCAACATAAGAAACTACAAAAAACCTGCTGCTGTTTTTAGCCAGTATCCGCAATTTTGTGTGTAACCTGTTTTCAGTTTTCATTATCAGGTAAGTGGCGCCATGCATCATAAATAAGGCTACTACTGTAATGCCGGTAATCAATGCATAAGGATTTAGCAGGTTGAAAAAGCCCCCCTGGTATTCAAAATTTTTATCAATCGGAATGCCTTGCATAATATTTCCCAATACCACACCAAGTAAAAAAGCTATTAAGATACTTGCTGCAGAATAGGTAATATCCCACAGTTTTCTCCACCACAACATTTTTTCCTTGCTTCTGAATTCAATAGCAATAGCTCTTAATATCAGCACCGTTAAAAACAGCATAAAGGGAATATAAAAGGCAGAAAATATGGTGGCATACACTTCGGGAAAACCTGCAAATAAAGCGCCGCCACCAATTACCAGCCATACTTCATTTCCATCCCATACCGGCCCGATAGCGTTTAGGGCAATGCGCCTGCTTTCTTCTTTTTTTAAAAATAAATGCAATGCCCCTGCCCCCAGGTCGAAGCCATCCAGGATGGTGTAACCTGTAAATACAGCGCCTACTAACAAAAACCACAAGGTTGGATAATCTATCCCTAAAAATGTTTGCATATCAATGTAGTATTGGGCTATCCCTGTTTGAATTTTCGGGGTTTTCTGCGGCCCCATTGTCTTCAAAGCCGTGCTGTATTTTTTTATTCAGCAAGTAAATAAACAACGCAAAAAGAACGGCATAAACAAAAGTAAAGAGCATTAAAGAAAACATCACCTGGTTGGCCTTTACTGACTTTGACAGCGCATCACTGGTACGCAATAAGCCATATACTACCCACGGCTGCCTGCCCATTTCGGCAGAATACCAGCCCGCCTGGTTACCTAATTGTGGCAACAAAACCGAAAAAGAAAATATAACCATCAGCCATTTATACTTGAATAATTTTCCCCGCCACCATAAAAATAAAGAGAACAAAGTAAGGGCAATAATGATGACCCCGATGATGATCATTAAATGATACACCTGGAAAATGGCATTTATTTGTTTGGGCCGGTCGTTTACCGAAAATGCATTTAAGCCTTTAACGGGAGTAGTAAAATTATTGTATAATAAAAAGCTAAGGCCTCCGGGAATTTTAATACCACTAACCTGTTGCGTTGCATTATTTACATAGCCCACCAGGTACATATCAGCCACCTTCATACTATCGTAATGCCCTTCAAGAGCAGCCAGCTTTGCCGGTTGATTTACTGCAACTCCCTTAGCCGACTTATCGCCCGATACCAGTTGCAGCAGTGCCGATACAGACGCAAACAACAGCGCCATTTTAAACGCTTTTTTTGAAAGTTCAAGATGCCTGCCTTTTAATATATAATAAGCATGTACACTTAATACCAAAAAAGAGCCAGCTAAAAAAGCGGCAATGATTACATGCGTTAACCTGTCAACAGAAGAAGGGTTAAATACCATGGCCCAAAAATCAGTTACTTCGGCTCTTGCTTTAATACCTTCCCCTACAATATGAAAACCTGCCGGAGTTTGCTGCCACGAATTGGCTACTACTATCCATATGGCCGAAAACATAGAACCCAATGATACCATGATGGTAGAAAAGAAATGAACCCTTGGCGAAACCCTGTTCCAGCCGAATAATAAAACGCCTAAAAATCCGCTTTCGAGTGCAAAGGCAAAAATACCTTCTGCTGCAAGGGCGCTGCCAAAAATATCTCCCACATACCTTGAGTAGGTTGCCCAATTGGTACCAAATTCAAACTCCATCACAATACCCGTGGCCACGCCGATACTGAAAATAAGTGCAAATATTTTTATCCAGAAACGGGTCATTGTCTCGTAAATTTTATTGCCCGTTTTAAGATACATGCCTTCCATAAATACCAGCATTACACCAAGGCCGATACTTAATGGCGGGTAGATATAATGAAAGCTGATGGTAAATGCAAACTGTATCCTGCTTAACGTTTCTACATCCATGAATAAAATTTAAACAGAGTAATAGAATGGAAAGATATTGGTTGTTTCCCTAAGTAAAATGATTACTTAAGTAATTTTAAACCCTTTAAATCAGCCGGGTTTTCAGGCTCCATAATACTGATAGCATAGCCTCCACCGGGCGCACAAAATTGTTTTAATTTCGATTTATTATTGACGATCACTTTTGTAATTAAATAAGCTTGTGGATTTGTTTTATAATCAGCATCTTTTGCATCTGAGTAAATAACAGCAATATATTTTTTATCCGCATCTAAAAAATCAAAAGAAATAATTGATGTTCGAATGTTTTCTCCATTTACACTTCCTGCAAACCATTTGTTGGTTCCTTTTGCCTTGCGGGCAACGGTTACGTACTGCCCCGGCTCTGCTTCCAGATAACTGCTTTCGTCCCAATCTAACGCCACATCTTTTATAAACTGAAAAGCGTCCGGAAACCGATTGTAATTTTCAGGAAGATCTGCAGCCATCTGTAACGGGCTGTACATAGTAACATACAATGCCAGTTGATTGGCAAGCGTGCTGTTAACATGCGATGTATTGGCGGGGTTTAATTTACTGATGTCCATTTCAAAAATGCCTGGCGTATAATCCATCGGCCCACCTATTAAACGGGTAAAAGGAAGAATGGTAACATGGTTGGGCTTTGAGCCGCCAAAGGCCTGGTACTCTGTTCCCCTGGCAGATTCATTTCCTATCAGGTTAGGATAGGTGCGGGCAATACCGGTGGGGCGAACAGCTTCATGTGCGTTTACCATTATTTTATATTCTGCTGCCTTTTCAATGGCATACATATAATGATTTATAATCCACTGGTCGTAATGGTTTTCGCCTCGTGGAAGTATGGGGCCTACATACCCGCTTTTTACCGCATTGTATCCATTGGCTTTCATAAACTTGTAGGCTGTGTCCATGTGCCGCTCGTAGTTGCGGGTAGAACCTGAAGTTTCGTGATGCATGATGAGCATTATACCTTTTGATGTTGCATACGCTCTTAACTCCTGCACATGAAAATCGGGATAAGGTGTCACAAAATCAAACACGTAATCTTTGGAGTTGCCGAACCAGTCTTCCCAGCCAACATTCCAGCCTTCCACTAATACTGCATCAAAACCATTTGCTGCGGCAAAATCAATGTATTTTTTGACGTTGGCATTTGTTGCGCCATGGGTGCCATTGGGTGTTGCTTTTGAATAGTCTGATATGCCTAGTTGCACCGTTGAAAAATCATTTGTATAAGACCAGGAACTTTTACCGGTGATCATTTCCCACCAAACACCAACATACTTTACGGGTTTTATCCAGGATGTTTCCGCTATTTTACAAGGTTCATTCAGGTTGTAAGTTATTTTAGACGCAAGAATATCACGGGCATCATCACTAACAATTACTGTTCGCCACGGCGATGTGCAAGGTGCCTGCATATAACCTTTATCGCCGTTTGCATCAGGCGTTAACCACGATTCGAATATTAAATTTTTATCATCGAGGTTTAAATGCATACAGGAATAGTTAATGAGGGCGGCTTCATGCAAATTAATATATAAGCCATCATCTGTTTTCATCATCAGCGATGTTTGTACGCCTGTTGGCGAAAAGGAAGTCTGGGAAAGATTCGCTGTAATAGCTTTTGTTTGCAGGCCCCGTATTTCCGATAATTTGGACGTAGTATAATCGTATTCCTGTGTATCATAGTCGCCTGGTATCCAGAAAGCGGTATGATTGCCCGCCATGGCGAATTGCGTTTTTTCTTCTTTAATTATAAAGTAAGTCAAATTTTTCTGTGATGGAAATTCATAACGAAAACCGAGCCCGTCATCAAACAGGCGAAACCGGATAATTATCTGGCGGTTTGTTTCTTTCTGATTGAGCGTAATTGCCAGTTCGTTATAATGATTGCGTATAGTTTTTACTTCACCCCAAACCGGCTGCCATGTTTCATCAAAAGATGTTGTTTTGGTATCAACAATGTCAAAATCATTTAGCAACGACTTTTTATCGTTCTTAAGTTCTAATCCCAATTTACTCAGCATCACCACGTTTTTTTGTTTGTATGTAAGGCTATAGTTTGGAACGCCTCCATTTTGCAATGAAAACGTCATTATCAATTTACCATCGGGAGATTGTAATTGTTGTGCATTTGTAAAACAAAAAACTAAAAAGCACAGGCAGGTTGTCGTTATATATTTCATCATCGTTAACAGATTTACATGCGTTGAAATTCGAAAGGTGTACAATTTTAATGCAGGAATTATTCGCAATATAATATACTCTACTGCTAAAAACCAAGATGATCTATAATTGTGTTAATTTTTGGGTTATACTGAACCGAACGTTATTGACATTCTTTTCGACACT
>JBGSIG010000648.1:0-18311 GCA_041742655.1 Ferruginibacter sp.
TAATTAAATTGGAAGACCATAGTGATTGACCCTTACCTAATGCACTTATCACTACCTCTTGTCCCCGCATTGCACTCAGTAAAATTTGGCTATCCAAAACATTCCCTTCAATTATTTTAAGGCGAGGGTGTTTAAAATTTATTTTGGTGGAATTTCTGACAAGAACTGTCACATCATGATGCTGATCTAGTGCACGGGTAAGTATTTGGTGGCCGGTGAAACCAGTTGCTCCTAATATGAAAAGTTTCATTTTATTGGTTTTTATTTTATAAAATACTTCCGTATAAAAGATCTCTATTTATACAATTAAATCTTTTTTGAAAACCTGAATTTGCCATGAGTATTTACCTAATATACTTTACAAATATTTCAAATCAATTTTTGTAAAAAATTCTACATGTTTTTGGAGATAGCTCTACCGCAATTCACCCAGCATCAATAGCACAAGACACGACCGCTCACTTGGATAGCCCATTGCGTTTCGGCGGGGTTTACGTCTAAATATTTTATTTTTTAAACTTACACATCAGTGAAACCCCGCCGTTAAACATGCTTTGCATCTAATATTCTCACCCCCTGCTAATTTACAGGTTTGTAAGTAGAAAACGTAACATTGGGTTTTAGCTTTATTACCTGAGAATACTTTTATGAGCGTATGCTGGTGGAAGCTTTTTTCCGCGCCGGGTTTCGCAGGTCGTTTTGTTATCTTTTAAATATCATGTGGCGAAAACCGCAGGACAGAAGGAGGAAAAACGGGCGATGATTTTTATCATAAAAGCTACTGATTTCGATCACAGGAAACTATCATTATGAAAGACATCTTCGCCTGGTTTTAAATAAGCATTGAAAATATGGATAAAGAGACTACTGTAAATGTCAGCAAGAGGTCATTAGTACTTTTGCGCATCAGTATTGGGATAATTTATTTATGGTTTGGGTTACTAAAATTCTTTCATGGCTATAGTCCGGCAGAAGACCTTGCCACTAATACAATCCATATACTAACTTTTGGATTAATTCCCGCACCCGTAAGCATCGTGTTACTGGCTATATGGGAATGTGCAATAGGGGTTATTCTTATTTGCGGAAAATGGACGCAGGCAGCGTTGATTTTTTTGTTTGTACACATGGCATGTACTTTCACGCCTTTTTTAGTTTTCCCCGCATTGTCTTTTAAGTATGCTCCCTATGGATTTACTTTGTTGGGCCAGTATATCATGAAGAATATTATCATCGTTTGTGCAGCCATTGTTATCTGGCATGAGGGGAAACAAAGCAAAGAAATAAAATAGATGGTTTAAAGATATATATGTGGACAGTATTTGATAATGCGCCATTTTTTTCTTTGTTGGTATTTGTCATTTAAAGCGTTTACTATCCTGTACGACGACTCAGCCGGATAGCCGATTTTTTAATTTTAAAATGACATCACTAACACCTGCAAAATCATTGGTCAACTTAGTCGTCCCCCTGTTATCAGTTCAAATATGCAGAGCTTGTAATAATTAATTTGTAAGTTTATTTTTCAATAATTTTTTATGTCAGTTTCACTATTAAACAGGAAAACCATCAACCCGCAAATACCTCATGGAAAACCTACCATTCGCAACAAACGCTATACAGTGGAAGGATTGCTGGAATACCTGGCAGGTGGGGATAGTATCGAAGACCTGCTTAAAGAATTTCCTGATCTGGAAAAGGAAGATTTTCAGGCATACTTGCAATATGCACTTTTGAATATGAAACATAAATATGCCGAAATAAAAGCAGCATGAAGTTTTTGTTAGATGCGCAATTGCCGCCTTCGCTCAAGCAACTTTTTATAGAGAAGGGATACGATTGTATTCATACATTGGGCCTTGAACTTGGCAACGATTCTCCGGATAAAAAAATCAATGAAATTTCTGTTTCAGAACAAAGAATAGTAATTACAAAGGATAGTGATTTCTTTGACAGTTTTATCATTAAGAATTAACCTTACAAGTTAATACTTGTTAAGCTTGGTAATACTTCAAAAAAATAGTTAATAGAATTTTTTCACAACCGTTTCACAGATATAATAGAAAAAGTAAAAGAAGAGAATATGGTTCTTCTAACCAAAGACGACTGAAAAGAATTTTCTTAAAACATTTTGCCTAGATTTCATATTAATTGTTATCGAATGTTTAAGCCCCCATCAACTTTTATTTTGGGGATTTCCGCCCGAATGTTTTTATTTTTTTTGACGTACACATCAGCGAAACCGCGAAGTATGAAATGTGTTGCAGTGAATATGCCCAGCCCTGCTAATTTATAGGATCGTAAGTGGAAAACATATCATTGTATTGTATGTTTATTGCAAGGGAATACTTACATGAGAGTATGCTGACGGAGGCTCTTTTCATTCTTAGGAGCGGTTCGTGAGGACGACTTAGTGTGAGGGTTTAAGGCGTCGTAAACATATATGTCCAAACATTAGGCAATTTGGCGTTTCCTCCAATTGTAGAACTATGAAAAGAAATGGCAACAATATTTAAAGACATTGCATGTGCATTTGAATAGGGAGATGAGAGGTTGTCTACCAAAGTAGGACTTTCAATTGCTGTTAATAAGCCTAATGCTTTCAAGTTAGCTACCTGGTTACCAAATGGAACAAGTTCGTCGTGTGTATGTAGTAAGGAAAAGTGTTTATTAATCGGGGTTTGGCCACTTTGAAATAACCAATTAGCAGGACTACTGAAATTTGTACTATAATCATTCGGGCCTGAAAACATTAAAACTCTTTCTACCAAATTCTTTTTTCCTAAATAGCAAGCGTGACCGGAACCTTGTGAATGCCCTGCAACTATTATTTTATTCCAGATTAAAGTGTTTGAAGTTGTTAAATATTGTGCCCAGTTTTGGTCTGGGTGGGTTGTTTTTAAATAGATAAGCAATTTTGTTATTCTTGTTGAAATGCTATTTAAAACATCCACTGTAACAACATTACTAACTTGATTTCCGAAACATAATTCATCTCTGTAATTGTCAAAAATAAATTCGTCTGTGCTTGTTCCTAATGGGGCTGTTGCCACATTGTTTGGATATGACAAACTCACAACATCTAAACCAATTGAAGCTGCGTGTTCGCAAATATAATTATAGTCTTTGGGTGTACTGTAACTTCCTCCAATGAACAATAGCAATTTGTTTAAATGAGTTTTTGTATTTCTAATTACATAATGGCTTTTATCAGTTGACGAATAATTAGGGTCTGTTTGTACTGGTTGAACTAGTTCTGAAACGTTTTGTCCAATAGAATTATCTGGCGTTGGTGAATTTTCTTTGTTGCAGGAAAATGTTGAAAGGATAATAAAAAAGGCAACTATTCTTTTCATAGGGTTTGATTTTGTTGTTTTGGATACACTGTTATTAACTGGCTTTGTTTAATAGTCACTGAGTTTTTTACTTACACCAAAATACGTAACCTTTAAATAAAGTTGTGTATTCGTAATTCTAATTCTCCACACAATCCTGCGGAAGTGGCAGAATCAGGCGATCGTTCAGAACACCTGGGCCAGACGAGGCAACTGCGTATGACGAAAGAAGCGTTCCCATGAATAAGAACGCTTGCGAGCAGGTCTTTATTTTTGACAATTATTATTCTTAATCCCTTTTTTCTGTACTCCCGGTTTCGTCTTCTTTATCTACACCTTTTAAATAAGTTGGCAAATTAAGTCCAGCCATATTGAACAGATCATTCAGAGGCGGTACGGTTTTCATCATACCCGACACAAAATTTGCAGTGGTTGTATTTCCATTTTCACCACCACCATTGCCGGAATCCCAAACGGTGATTTTATCAATCTTAATATTTTTAACTGCCTCTACCTGGGTTTTAATCAACTCCGGTAATTTCTCAATTAACAACAACTGGAATGCTTTTGTAGGATCGCCACCTGCTGCCGCCACAACATCTTTATACCCCTGGGCCTGTTTGGTTAGTATCTCAAATAAACCTTTTGCCTCTGCTTCCATCTTGGCAAAAATAGCATCAGCTTCACCCTTTGCGTTTTCCCTTATGCTTTCCGCAATGGCCTGCGCTTCAATGATAGCACGCTGTTTGGCAATTTCGGCAGGTACAATAATATTGGCCATTTGAGTTGAGCGTTCCCTTTCCGAACGGGCAGCTTCCGCTTTTTGTTCAGCAAGGTATGCTTCTTCCAAAGCCTTCGCCTGCTGCACTTTTTCGGCAGTAATGGCAATGCGTAATGCCTCGGCTTCCTTTTCTCTACGCAATGCTTCCGAGTTGGCAATCTCAATCTTTGCTGTGTTTTCACCTTTAACAGCCACAGCGTTAGCTTCAGAAGTTTTCACCCTCGTATCCCTTTGTGCTTCTGCCTTGCCAATCGCTTCATCTTTGCCGGCAGAAGCAATACTTATCTCTTTATCTTTTATAGTAATGGCAATCTTTACATCACGATCCCTGTGCGTTTCAGCTATCTGCGTATCTTTCTCTCTGTCGGCCATAGCCTTGCCGGTTTCTCCAATTTTTTCCTGTTCGGCCACACTCACCTTTGCTTCATTAATGGCTTTGGCTGCAGCTTCTTTACCAAGCGCTTCGATATACCCCGACTCATCTTTAATATCGGTTACGTTTACGTTTATCAGTTTTAAGCCAATCTTCCTTAACTCACTGTCTACGTTCTTAGAAATATTATCTAAAAATTTATCGCGGTCACTGTTGATTTCTTCAATCATCATGGTGGCAATTACCAATCGCAACTGTCCAAATAAAATATCCTTACTCAGTTCCTGAATTTGCTCTGCAGTTAAACCCAGCAAACGTTCCGCAGCGGTATTCATACTCTCAGGTTCGGTGGAGATGGCAATGGTAAACCGGCAGGGAACATCCACCCGGATGTTCTGGCGGCTAAGCGCATTCGTTAGGTTCGCTTCAATAGAAAGTGGTTTCAGATCAAGGAAAGCATAATCCTGTATCACGGGCCAGATAAAGGCTCCGCCACCATGCACACATTTGGCTGACGTGCCGCCGGTGCGTCCGTATATCACTAAAATTTTGTCTGATGGGCATCGTTTGTATCTTGATACAAGCGCCAGGATGCTAACAAAGAGTACTACTGCGGCAACCGCAATTAATGTAATTGGTGTCATGTGGTTTGGGTTAAATGGGTTCTACTATTAAAATATTTTCATTGATGATCTTTACAATTTTTACTACGCTGCCGGTGTGTATCGTATCAGCTTCCGTCATTGCCTGCAGCTCATGAAAGGCCCCATGTACACTTACCATTATTTTTCCTTTACCTGCTTTGTAACCGGGAATGGTTAAATATACTTCGGCCGATTTGTTGATGGTGTTGCTGAGTTTAAAGGAGTTGTCTTCGCCAAGTTTTTGCACCTGTTTAATAATGATAAAAAACAGGAATAAAAATGACAGTCCTACCACGAGTGATACTACAATTAAAATAGTGGGCGAAGAAACGCTGCTGTAAAACGAAATACCGGCCCAGCTAAAACCCAGTAAAAAATTAATAAGGTTGCGCAGGGAAAAAAGCTGGAACGGGGCATCTGTACCACTAAGGTCACTGTCAAAGTCCGCATTCAGTCCATCGCTTGCATCGCCGCCCACAAAGGTCATGATGGTTTGAATGATGAATATAAGGCTGGTTGGGATGGCGATATACCAAAAAGTGCGCAGCAGGGGCGTCATGTTTTCGAAAAATTCCATCATGGCAGTAATATTTTGTGGCTCAGTTCGGGTTAAAGAATGGAGTTAAAGATATAAGAATTGGGCCGATGAGGGAAATATTTTTAGATGGCGAAAATTTTTAATGGGAGAGAGGTGGTTTGTTTACGCAGTTTATCCTATGTAAGCTGCATGCCTTTTTACGAAACCTCATTCTCCGCACCGTTTATTTTCTGCCTTTGTTGGTTGTCTCATTTATAGCTTTGTACTATCCTGACGCCTCTCCGCGATAACCGATTGTTTTAATTTCATAAAAACATCACCTGCAACTGCAAAAAAAAAAAGATTCAGTAACCTTCAAAAGATTGCTGTATGGTCAAGACAAACTACTCTTAATTCTTCAACAATCTCTGTCAACAATAAATTGTTAATGACTTTGCATCTGCAGCAAATAGTATGTCGTCGCCCTCAGTTTCAATTTGATCGTTGGTTTGCCAATGTCTTAAATGTTTTATCAATACAATAAGCCTTTCAGGTAGCAATGATTTGTTCAACTGAATGTGGATTGGCAAACTCATTGCCTGGTAACCGTTGTTGATGAGTACAAAAGCAACATCATTTACTGAGACTCTTAGAAAAGCATATACCAGGTCATCGGACCATAATGTGATAGTGGTGCCGTACTTTAATGCTGCACTTTTTTTGCGTAGACTGATTAACTCTTTCGTCCATTGATAAATTACTGCGGCAGTTGCACTATTTGCATCGGGGTGATTATTCGCCTGTATCATTTCCCATGGAAAATCACGCCTGAGATCTGCATCACCACCGGCTTCACTCTTCCAGCCCTCAATACCTATTTCTGTACCATAATATAACTGAGGTATTCCACGCATGGTAAACAAGGCGCCGAGGCAGAGTTTATTGACTTTTATTGCCCATTGCAGCCCTTCGCCATCACCTGTATGTTTCAACCTGGCGTGGCTCAGGATACGTTTTTGAAGATCATGATTATCCAGCAGCGTTACTAGTTGGTTGGCATTTCTATACCCTCCTTTCAATGGATTGTCATTATCCAAAACGCCCAATGGTTCCGCTTCATTTAAACGTGGCCGTGCCAGCCAGTCTTTTATACTCTCGTCATAAATAAATACAGAACGGATTGCAGTACAAAGCGGAAAATCAAAAATAGAATTAAAGTCGTGGAAATTCTGGTACTGAAGCAACTGCTGCACATCATCTTTTCCTTCACAGAGTACTTCACCAATCATGTTGGTATCCGGAAATTCTCCTTTTATTTGCGACTTGAAAAAATGCCAGAATTTTGGTTCCACATGTTTTACTGTATCCATCCTGATATTGGTAACCTTGCCCTTTGTTTTCCAATCAGCAATGTTATTAATAAAATAGTCAAGCACTTCAGGATTATCATGATTAAAATCCGGCAAACCAGCCAGTTCTCCTTTGATGTCACCGGCGCCACCAACGTTAAACCAACCGGCATCAAAATTTGTATTTGCCCCATAGCCTGCATGGTTTATTACCATATCCAATACCACTTTTATTCCTCTTGATTCGCAGGTTTCAACAAAAATGCTGAGTGTAGTTTTATCCGTTACTGCAGGCAGCCTTGAGCCATCCAGCAGGCGGCTGTCGATCTTTTCAAAATTCTGCGGCCAGTAATAATGATAGGGTTCAGATCCGTTTGCGCTGGTTATATTTTCATATACAGGAGTTATCCAGATGGCGGTGATACCCAATTCAACCAAGTAATCCAGTTTGTCAATAATGCCATCTAAAGTTCCACCGTGTATTTTATTATCTGCCACCGCTGAATTGATTTTATTGCGGCCAAAAAAGCGGTCGGTAATAATAAAATAAATAATATCGTCTTGCGTGATGTGTTTAATCATAAAGATTTTTTTTGAAAATGACGATATGGCGGGCAAATCAATATAAAGTCTGCAAGTTTGTTGTGTAAAAAGGGTAAATCATTTAGAACTAAAAGTGCCACTATATTTCCTGATGTTTCTAAATGGTTATTAGAGGAACAGGGTACAATTAAGAAGTCTCAAATTACAGCTTTGAATACCATTTTTTAAATTTATTGGAATATATTTTTTATTTAACTGAAGAATAATACTAATGATAGGGAATGAGTTTATAATTTTAATGCTTGTTAGTTTTCTTTTACATATACTTACATATTTTATTCTGCCAGGCAGGTTATCGCCTGAATATTGCTAATTGTTTAAACGTACACATCAGCGAAACCCCGACGTTGAATATGCATTGCATCTAATATTATCACTTCTGCTAATCTACAGATCTGTAAGTGGAAAACGCATCATTGTGTTTTAGCTTTATTGCCCGGAGAATTTAATGGATGAAATAGATTAAAAATGTAATGAGTAAAGTTTAGTAGCAGCACCGCTATTTTATTTCTGCAAAATAGTTACAATAACTCTTTTGCATCGTTACTTTTTTTACTTCAATATTGACAGTCTGGTTTCATGTTGACTAACTCCTGAGCTAGGTGAAAATTGCGGTATTTGAAATTCGATTGGTAGAACCGCTGCGGACTTCTTCAATCGTGGAGTACAAGTATCGGTACTACAATATTGCGTTACTAAAGATCGGTAGATTCGACAATGTTAAAAAGTTGAATTTTAGGATTAATGATTACTGAGCCTGCTGTTTTTTCCCAAAATTTATCTAATGACGTAAGTGCTTTTTGTGCTTCAATTAAGGTATTAAATTCAAATTCCATCACAACATGACCTGGGTTTTCTATCGCTCTGTAAATGCGGTAATGTTTCACACCAGATTGTTTTCTATTGATGGGATCAGTATCAAATATATTTTTCCATACTTCGTAATTTGGCGCTTTGTGTTCAAGCCTGAGAACTACCATAATGTCTAATTTTTAAAAATGAGAATAAAGTTAGCAAAATAAGCTTTCTAAGTAGTAAATAAAAAAATACTGGAAAAGATTTTAAATTAATGTAAACCTCCCCGTTTTTTCTAAAAGACATTCACCGTGTTATCAATATTATTTAAATGAAAGAAGTGGATTTCAATAAAAGCAAAGAGTAATCCAGGTAAACCCCACATCCTTGGCGCTGCTTAAGTTCGTTGAGGTTGCCGGGAATAATGTTACCGCCCCAAATAGGCGCAATGGAGTATGGACGGTGATGAGTGTAGGCAACCCTTGTGCCCTGGTAGAGGATAATAAATTAAAAGAACAAAGCCCGTCAGTTGTAACAAGTTGCGGGGTTCTTTTTGATGCAGTTTTTTTAATTTACAGCTACGTTATTCTACAGAGCCTTTTGAGTTAGCCAAAGTGTTGTTCAGCTATCTTCTACACTCAATACTTACAAGAGGGTCTGTCCATATCGTTGTAAAATTTTGTTTTTCGGCGGGTGTGCAAACTTTTTCTGTAGCCGCCACCTGGTTCACAGATATATAAGTTGCCTTACAGGTACTGCAAACATTGTCATTGGGATCACAGTCGTTGCTTTTCTGTTTAGCGCATTTTGTAAACAGTACTAGCAGGAACAATATGGCAATAATAATTACACCCCGGTTAATGAGTTTTTTTATTTTTTGCTTAATCAGAAGTTTTAAAATTATTGTAGAATTATGTTTAGCAATCCAGCTAAAATTTTTTATACGTAAAAGCAAATTATTACTTCACACATTGATCCGCGTGGTGGGGCAGGAGTTCATTATTGGGAGCCCATTGCCGAAAAATATCAGCTCGATTTAATAGTGCTAAATAAAATTGTTGAGCCTACTTTTAGTTTTATGACTGTTGACTGGGATGGACCAATCCGCATGGATCCTTCTTCTGCCTATGCCATGCAGGGGTTGATAGCGATGAAAGATAATTTTGATATTTCATTTGCATGCGATACAGATCACGACAGGCATGGTATTGTAACAAAAACTGAAGGCCTGTTAAATCCCAATCATTATTTATCAGTTGCCATTTATATTTACTGCAAAATCGACCGCAATTGGTAAACACTTCTGCTGTTGGTAAAACAGTTGTTACCACCCAATTAATCGATCGTATAGCTGCAAAGTTGAACAGAAAAATCTTTGATGTTCCTGTTGGATTTAAATGGTTCGTCGATGGCCTGCTGGGTGGCTCACTTTGTTTTGGCGGCGAAGAAAGCGCCGGTGCTTCTCTTTCCAGGTTTGAGGGAAGTGTTTGGACAACAGATAAAGATGGATTTATTCCGGCATTATTATCAGCAGAAATTACGGCAAAAACCGGTGAGGATCCCGGTAAAATTTATAGCAATCTCACCAAAGAATTTGGGGAACCTTTTTATGACCGTATTGAGGCAAAAGCCACCGTTGAACAAAAAGAAAATTTTAAAAATCTATCTGCAGAGCAAATAGAAGATAAAGAACTTGCCGGAGAAGCAATTAACAATATTCTTACAACGGCACTGGGAAATGGTGCTGCTATTGGCGGCCTTAAAGTAGAAACAGGTAATGGATGGTTTGCAGCACGACCTTCAGGAACAGAGGACATTTATAAAATTTATGCTGAAAGTTTTTTGGGCATGGATCATTTGAAAAAAATAATTGATGAAGCGCAAACTATAGTTAACGCAACATTATAGCCTTCCCGTATTGAAAATATTAACCTTAAAAGGTTTTTTTAATCACCAATTATGTTACAATTTCTCCAGGTATTCTCCCGCCGATGTTTCTTCCATAGAAATTATTGTTTTCTCTTAAGCAGTTTTGCCGTTCTTAATAAATGCAAGTAATCGTAACAATGGTTCAATTGACGATTCTCCTACTCCACTAAGATCAATACCAAATTATACTAAAAAGCCTGCAAACATTCAGTTTGCAGGCTTTTTAGTATTTTTAAGGCAACTACCAAGTGGTACTTCTGCTTTTAAAAAAATACTTATTCTCACCACGTGGTGCACTTTATTACCAGGCAAGGATAGCGAGGAATGTACGAAGCATTTATAAATGCCAACTTTTCAAAGAATGAAATAATTCAAAAGGTTGATACACCACCTCAGTTTTTACCGTTTCCTGTTAAATTAATATTTCCAACCTTGTCACCAACATCTTTACCCGACAACAGTCCTTCATTAACAGAAGGTAGATAATGAATACCTCCATATACCCGTGAAATGCCGGCTTCCTGCGCTGCCGCAAAAAGTGAGTTGAATGATCTTGGAGCCCATCCTCTGAAATCATAACTGTGGTCAGTTATAGAAACATGGTAGCCTAACACGTGAGATACTGCCTGCATTACGGCCCCGGTTACCTCAGCATGCGCTGCAGGATATTCGGGATGGGGAGGCGTTACAATAAATGGCAGCCACGCCGGGTCAATCAGTTTTTGGATGTAGGATACAGGCCGGATAAGGTTGTACTTGTATTTAGACCTAAAACAAACAATGGCGCCATCCCGTTCTGCAATGCCGGCTTTAGCATAGGCTTCTGCTGCCTTAACCAGGTTGGTTTTTAATTTGGCTATTGCCTGGGTTACGATAGACATTTCATGTCCTGCTGTTGTAAGGCCAATTCCATTGCCATTGTCTACCCAATACAATGCAATGTTTTTTTGTTCTGTAGTTAATGACTGTGAAACATCATAAACTTTTTTTGCCATTTTATAAAAATCCGACCCGGCTGTTTCCGAAAATGCTGTTGGAACGGGCGATACCGACGTTGCATTGGAGGCCAAAAAAGTGGGGGAAGCGCCAAGATATGGATTTACCGGTATTGGCACTAGCGCTGGTGGAGTAGGAACCCACGCACCCGCAAACACAGGTGGCACATAGCCGGTATTTGAACCATTTATTTTATCAATTAGAAACCAACCATAAATTTCTTTTGCGATGCTGCGGCCAAAAGCCTGCGAACAATCGAAACTGGCATTTGTGCAAACCCGCTTTAATTTTTGATTCCAGGCATTTTCCAGCGAATCGATACTTGCCGAGTTTGCCACAGTTAAACCGGTGTAAAATGAACGCACCATGTCTGCCATCGCAGCGTTAGCGCTTACCTGCCAGTTGTAATTATTGTTTTTATGCGGGGCAGGCATTGTGGGCATCTGGTATAATTTTCCTGAAAAGCTGGCTGCATCATCATTTGCATTGCGAACCGATTCGTAAAGCCCCACGCCAATATAAGCGAAGTTGATTCCGTTTAAAGCTGAGTTTCTTTCGAGCAGGATAGTCAATTGTAGTTTATACCAGTCCGTAGCCACATCAGCATTTTCTTTTTTGCCATCGGGCGACTGATGATGCTCGAAAGGATTAAAATCAAATTTTTGACAGGAGTCGAGTACAATTGCGAACGGTACTAATGCCAGCAATAAAAGTAATTTTTTCATTTTTGCGATTTTTTAACAGTGAAAGATGTTTAGCTGAAGCCGGGTATAAACCGGCTGGAAAAATTATTGCTGTTAAAAATCTAACAATAATTAAGGTTAAAAATTTATTTTCTACAACCTGGCGGTTATTTTAGATAAAAAGCATTTTTTATTCTGTTAATTAACATCAGCGACGACAAATGTCACTGGTCGCATGTGTTCGTTAATACCAAACGTAAATAATAAGTAGTTCGAAATATTTCCGGTGAAATGCCAGCCAGTGCCGATGAATCGGTGTAATTTAATTGGACTCTTACGAATGTATAATCGGTATAAATCGTAGCGGGTTGATGGGGATACCAACCAGGGCAGCAGGCGGCAGGCGGTTGCAGCTTAATAAAGCGGCCATTTACAATACACCGGTGCCCGGCCAAACTTTTTATTTCCTGGTAATAACAATATCTTTAAAATGAAATTTAATTCGTGTGCAAAACATATTGTCCGAGGTGCAACATGTATGCAGGGTAAAATTTAAAGACGCAAAGGAATTTGCAATTGCGTTAGCTATAACAGTGACAAATGCCTTCTGTTATCAAAACAATGCATTTCATCGAATTTTAACCACCAGAAAATTTTAAAAATTTACTTTGTAAAGAATTTCACAAGTGAACATAAATGAACTGATATTTTCAAATAAACTCATCTTGCGGTTGGCAAGGCATTTATTATTTTGGGCGTGCTTTTTTGTGTACACAGTTTTTATAAATGTCCGCGTTCAGCACATTGCCCATTTTTTCTTGAGCAACACTTACCCCCAGCCAATTATATTAGCGTTGGCCACTTTGCCGGGATGTATCTTTTCTGTATATCTTTTTTTGAATTTTTTATTTCCTCTTCTTGTTAAAAAAAAATATTGGTGGTTTGGTGCGGCCGCCGCTGTTGTACTGGTGCTGGATTGTAGCCTGGAACTTTATTTTTATTTATTGTCGAAGCCATACGTCTGTCCTGATTGCGATGGCGTTACACTACGTGAGAAGATAAATATTATGGGCGCCTGGGGAGTAAACGTTGCTTTTATGCTTGGTGCAATTGCCCTGGGCATTAAGTTTACAAAAGAATGGTACCTGCAGCAGGCACGCAACCGGATGTTGGCCCGTAAAAAAATAGCCAATGAACTAAAGCTGTTAAAGTCACGCATACAGCCCGACTTTTTATTTGAAACATTGCAGGCGCTTCACAATAAAATAACGGTGGATAAAACACAGGCTGCTGAATTACTATTATCGTTCGCCGACCTCTTAAGTTATATGCTGTATGAATGCGATGATGATTTTGTACTGGTTGAAAGGGAGCTGGCAATTGTAAAGGAGTTTACCGCACTTGAAAAAGTGACCAACCAAATAGACCTTTTGCTTAAAGAAGAAATCTTTCTTACTGCACAGGTAAAATTTATTCCTTCTTTTATTTTAATATCGCTGATACAAAATATATGTGTTGCCTGTGCTAAAAATCAACTTCAAAATAAATCGTCCGTTACTGTAGAAATATACCATCAGAATAATTACCTGTGTTGCGATATACACATTCAAAGTAAAAATACCAGCTATTTAAAACCGGTATGGTATGCCATCATTAATGCTTTAATTGACAGGTTGCAAACCTTATTTGAAGATAGTTTCAAACTTCATGCACAGGAAAAGGATGAAGATGAATTTAGTATCTATTTATCACTTTTATTGTTAGCAGATTTTCCAGGAAAGAATCCAGCTTATGTGCCAGCCAAAATAGATAGCTATGCCACTATATAATTTTATTTTTTCAAACAAGACAGGTGTGCGCATTTTGCGCCATGCAGTTTTTTGGTTTTGTTGGTACATGTATTCAGTGATGCTTTTTTTGTATAATAATAATAATGTACAAGCTAATTTTTGGCTAAACCTCGAAATAAGGTGTGTAAAATTATTAAAGGTTTCCCCCATTGCAATGTGCACCTGCTATCTTTTTATCTATTTGCTGATTCCGAGCACGTTATATAAAAAGAAGTTTTTTCTTTTTACCTGCGGCGCTATTTTATTGCTGGTGGCCGAGATGTATTTTATAAATATCGTTACATACCACAGGTTCGATATTTCATCGGTATGGGTCGGAATAGTATCTACTTTAAGCCGCGGCGGGCCGCTTATTTGGGCACTGTTTCTTACAATAAAAACCTTAAAGACCTGGTATATTAAGGAATACGAATCAGACCTGTTGATAAAAGCAAACTTGAATGCAGAACTACAATTACTAAAGGCGCAGGTGCACCCTCATTTTTTATTTAATACCCTTAATAATATTTATGCTTTTATCCTTTTAGACCCGCTGACAGCAAAAAGCCTGGTGAAAAAATTAGAAAAGCTGCTTCGTTATATGATTAATGAATGCGAGCAGCCACTTGTGCCGCTGAGTGAAGAAATAAGTATGATAAATGATTACCTGGAGCTGGAAAAAGTACGTTATGGAAACAGGCTGCAACTGCAGGTTCAAATTGAAAAAAATTGCAAAAATAAAATGGTTACACCTTTGTTGATGATTCCATTTATTGAAAACAGTTTTAAGCATGGTGCCAGCAAATTGCTACAGCAACCATGGATAAAACTGTTTATACAGGCAGATGAAGACGTGCTTCATTTTACACTTGCTAATAATAAACCAGAAAATAGGGATACACCTGCAAAAGAAGGTATTGGCTTAAATAACGTGAAACGCAGGCTAACACTTTTGTTTCCTCAAGGCCACTTGCTGGTAATACAACCAACTAAAAATACGTATACTGTAAATATGCAAATACCTCTTTTTAAAGCCGGGGAAATTGCTGTATCTTGATAAACCAAAGTGTACAAAATGGTTAATGACAAAAAAATAATTTGCCTTGCTGTGGATGATGAACCGCCTGCTTTGGAAATTTTAAAACAATACATCGGGTCAGTTAGTAACCTGCAGTTGGCAGGTACATGTGCTAATGCAGTGGAAGCACTAAATTTTTTAAGGCGGCAAACTATAGACATGATTTTCCTCGACATACAGATGCCCAACTTATTGGGTACCGATTTAATGCGCACCCTGGTTAAACCGCCTAAGGTGATATTTACCACCGCTTTTAGAAAATATGCAGTCGAAGGTTTCGACCTGGATGCAGTGGATTATTTATTAAAGCCAATTTCATTTGAACGATTTTTAAAAGCAGTAAATAAGGTGATGCAAACTAATTTTAAGGAAAGTGATGATATTGACAGAGGTAACGACAGCATCAACCCGGCTGCGTTTATTACGGTAAGGGCCGACCGGAAAAATATTAAAGTCGCACTGCATGATATTCTTTATATTGAAAGCCTGAAAGATTACATAAAGATTGTAACAGCTTTAAAAAGTATTGTCGCCAAGCAGTCTATTTCTTCGGTGGAAGAGATGCTTCCGGCAAAAAGTTTTATCAGGATTCATCGCTCCTTTATTGTGGCCATTACTAAAATAAATTCTTTTACCAGCGACACCATCGAAATAGGTAAGTACGAGTTACCCATTAGCCGCATGTACCGACACGAAGTGGAAAAAATATTGAGTACTTAAAATCCCTGGTGTTGCAAAATTTCAGGCGGCCATAAAAATTAATACCTGCAAACTCAGTAATTCAAACAGCTTCGTAGTTATTTCAGATTATTTATCATGTACGTTTGGTATTACACATGCTCAATCAATTTTGTCAAATGTTAAACCACTGCTGCCTTCACCACGCCCGGTAATTTTGCGGCGGCCAACCCATAAAAATGTTCTGCCATCCATCCATCGTATTCTTTGTACGCTTCGCTCAACAATTACACCACTCCTGGGTACTTCCTGTTCTTCAATAAAATGCACAGGCTGATTTTCTGTGAGCAATACACTGCCAGCGGGTTTTGCATTGGGCATGCGTGCCCGTTGAAAACGGATATCTTTTTCTGAACCGGGTTTATGTACAGATACAAATGGTATCCAGTGCTCCGGAACGGTGGTACCCAATGTGTACCGCCATGTTTCCGGATCAGGGTTAGGAACAGGATCTGCCGGTTGTACCTGGATAATTTTTTTGCCACTACCTGTTTCTGCCGGGATGATGTCTTCAATACCCCACATCAAGTTTGCCATTTCGTCACGCATAAAATAAACCCGTTCCAATGGCTCACTTTCCTGCATAGCACTAACCACCGGCGGCAAATAAAATAATTGCACTTTTGCGGCGGGTTGTTTATTTCTTGTAATATTGAACAAAGCAAAGTCTTGCCAGTTGGTGCTGCTAGTAGTACCCGAAGGGCCAACAAAAGTTCGCTGGCCAAAAACATCGGTTACTATGATGCCCTGTATTGAACAGGTAGAATTGATCTTTGCGGGATAGGGTAGCAGGAACCAATCATTAGAATAAGTTAGCCCATATTCTGCCAGCAGTAAACCAACAATACCTGCAGGTGATTTTTCAATTTTACCAAAATCCATATTGCCAGCTTCCATTTGCCAAAATCTTGGATGGGGCATTCCTTTAAAATTTACAATGGAGGGTAAAAACACATCAGCTAATTGCTCACCTACATCCGGGAAACTGGCTATGCCAAAAATCTGCGTTTGAGAACCAAAATCAAAGGCAGTCCAGTCAAGCCTTCCGCCGGTATATTCATCCGCACTCAGGGAAGCTTTTTGTGTTGGGCCCATGGGTACATTTACGTTGAAATTGTATTCCATGCGTTCCGGCTGCCATGCGGATTGATTGGGCAGTGGCTGAAAATACAATTGATCAAACCATTTGATGAACTGCGGTAATACTACATTTGTTATTGTTGTAACAACTGTTGCGGATAAGCCGGTCGTTTGCATTCCATCGAAAAAATTTGCGGTGTTGTTGACTGCTCTTTTATAAATTTCATAACCATCCGTTACACGGCCGGCAACAGCTTCATAAAACAACTTTGCGTTTATATCTTCATTGCTGGAAAGATCAGGTAGTTGAAAATTGTTCAAAAAAAATGTATGCGCCGGCAGCGATTGGTTTAGTTTTAAAAATTTTTGAAACATGCGGCCCATCTGTACCCGCAACCGCAGCGTGGGTTTCATGGTTTCCCTTTCTACCATCGCTTCCAGCGGAATGGAACTGTCATATGGCTGCGACTGGTTATTGATAAACACAGCATCCGGTGTTCTGTGCAACCCGCTGATTTTTGCCGATACTGGCGACCCTGCATCTTCACCATTAAACTCACCAAATTGCCATTGTCTCGAAAGCATCCACATGGCATCACGAACTTCTGCTTTTAATCCGCGTCCAATATCTGTAGTTCTTGGATAAGAGTCGAGCCTGTTCCAGGTGGTGATGCTGGCATTGCTGTAGGCAGGTAATAACAATGTTTTAAAATCGAATGCAGCCATGTTATTTCAATTAAATAATTTAAGTAGTGGTGGTGCTAAAATATGCCTGGTACAATGGAAGTCCGGTGGGAACTTTTTTCAAAAACTCATCACTGGCAACAGCAAAATCAAGACTGATATTATTTCCTTTTGTATTTACCGGCGCTATAATGCCCGGTAAAAAATGAGTGATCAGCTGGTGTTGTTGCAAATGTTTTGGTTCCACTGCACGCATTTTTGCTCTTTTAAAAGTGTCCGTCACTGTACCCAGTAATGCGTCCCAGTTCCAATTTTTTTCTATGCCGGGGTAAACGGCCAGCAACAAAGCCTGTGGCGGCATACTGTCGGGCTGGTTATAGTTGAAAGCAACACCGGTAGTTTCTGTTTCCACAGGTATTGATTCTGACCATTCGTCAATCAACAGCCCAGACTGTAGTGTGGTTGTTTTTAACCCATCCACGCCAAAGATGGCACAACTGATTGTATCTATATTAATGCCAAATGCGTTACCGGCTTCATCTTTCCCCGGAAACTGTACAGCAAGCCAGTTATCGTTTTTTTTATAAGGCAACTGGATCGCCGTCAAACTGGTGTCTGCAGGGCCTGTTACTTCTACGATTGACCGGGCCAGTTCCCATTGATTGATTTTTGTGCGTACTGCTGCTACGCCCTGCAACCAGTCATCCGGGATAAGCGTAACCGGTAGTCCGCTGACGCTGCTGTAATATCCCAGCAATTTTTTGCTGTCTCTTGCCGCCAATTTTATATCGTTGCCGTTTTGATAATTAAATTTCGGCATAGCAGGAAAATCGCCACCCAATAAAAGCTTAGCCAGTTTCGACAACAGCGATACTTTTTCTTCAATGCTTAATTCAA
>JBGSIG010000649.1:0-4128 GCA_041742655.1 Ferruginibacter sp.
TTAATTGTATCTGTACCAATGCAATTGACTGCAGGCATTGCAAACTGGTTGTCTTTAGCATCATTGTAAAGAGCTTCTAGTTCGGCGCCGAATAATACGCCGGCTTTGTATTTACTCATGTGTAGTTGTTTTTTACAAAAATAAGTGAATTTGACTTTTGTTGTACGCTTATTTGAATTGCGTACTTCTCATTAGATAAATCTCAAAAAGAAGTGGGGTTAATGACACATGGAATATTAATTAACAGAATTAATTATTTTGTTAGAAAAACCTGCTGAATTAAGTTAATGTTTATAAAATTATCGTTTTCGCTTTCCCAGCCGGCGGGCTGTGTAACTGGAACGCCACTGCTTTCGGTACTTTGGAAAAATTTGGCTGCGCCATTTTTCCAATTCCGAATTTGTCGAAACCGCACCGAAAGAGGTGGCTTATCTAGTTACTGGTGAAAAATAAATACAGTGCTTCTGCTACAATAAGCTGTAAAATAGAACCATTTTGAACAAAATAAATTATCCTATTTAAGAAATTCCATCGATTGAAACTTGTAGTTTCTTAAAGTAGTCAGCAGCAAGCAGCAGCCTGCTGCCATACCAGCTAAAAATTTCCCCATCTACCAGCATTATTTTTACACCTGGCAACTGCAATCGCAATTCGTTCATGTGTTGCTGTTTAAAACGGTAGGGTTCAGAGGAAAGCAATACCAGTTGACATTTACGTTCTTGTATTTCATCAATCGAAATTGCCGGGTATCTTTTTCTATCACCAAAAATATTCTGTAAGCCGCAATGGCAGAGCATATCGTGTATGAAGGTATCTGCACCAATGCTCATAAATGGATTGCGCCAGATGAGATAGGCTACACTAATTTTTTGTGGCAGTATGGGCATTGATGCAAAACTTTGTTCAATCATGTTCCCAAGCTTGGAAGCCTCGGTCAATTTGTTTATAATTTGCCCAATGTCACCAATCATTTCCAGAGCGCTTTTTAAGTCATAAACATTGGTTACCCAAACAACAAAATCTTTTGCCAATTCTTCTATTTGTTCCCGTACATTTTCTTCCTTGTTAGCAATGATTAAATCGGGGTTTAATTTTTTTATTTTATTGTTATCGATATTTTTTGTTCCGCCCACAATTGTTTTGGTGTTACGCCATTCAGCAGGATGAACGCAGAATTTTGTAATGCCGAAGGTATTTTCTCCTGCTCCCAAATAATGTAATAATTCTGTTTGCGATGGCACCAGCGAAACAATACGCCGGGGAATAAAAGATAATCCTGCTGTGCTATTCAATATCATTTTATAAAAATATTGAACCGGGCATCAACATAAAAAAAAACTTCCCCGGATATTAACCGTGGAAGTTTTTTAATTAAATAGTTTTGAGGGGTTTCCTCACCGAAATAATTTATTTCGGCTTAGGGGTAATCGGTTTTTCTGTCTTGCAACGGTTGTAGGATAATCGGTGGGGTTTTTAGGATATTATTGGTCTCTTTCTTCAGGATACTGGATAAAAGCGATATTAGGATCTGTTGGCTTTCGCAATGTCCGCAGACATTTAGGTAAAGGATTTTTTAAAAAGAAGTTGACTGATATTGGATTTAACTTAATTAAGCTTTATCAGGATATTTGGATATATGATTGATATTTAATTTTCTACCAATCAACTTCTGATACAAAGATGCGACACTAAACTTACCTGTGCAAGAGCATTATTGCTCTTTTATCGGCATTCTGTAAATACGGATGCTGTCGTAAGAATGCCAAAACTGAACACGTTTGTTTACTATTTCAAGTGCTGTAAAAATACGATTTGCTTAATTTTTTATAAAGAACACTGCTGTAAAATATTGATTATATATACTTTAGGCATTTATTTTAAGTGAGTGGTATGTTGGTTTATTATTATGTAAATAAGAACAACTCTAAGATTCTACAAAGATTCCAACTCTTATTAACTTCAATTTCTTCACTTTTAAAGTTTTCTCCGCTGTCCAGATGGAGCTAACGGACAGAGGATGCCTGTCCTGCTTCTGCAAATGTTATAGCAATTTATTATTTTGAAAACTTTGACTTCGAAAGCATTTTTCGATTCCTTCTCTTACTTGATCACTGTTAAATGAATATGTCTCACCTAAATCATACCCCTTATAAAATTTCCATAAAGCAATTACTGTTGATACAATCTTGCCTTCAATTATCAGTTCAATTTTAAATTATTCGAATACTAATCCATCAATTTGTACTTTTGAAGAGGAGGTATCAACGATAGCATTTGGAACTGATTGATTCATTAGTTGATAGGTGTTAATTTTCAAATCCTCATGCTCTTCAAACCAGTTACTTACTTTTGTATCAAAGGGTGTGATTATTGCGCTAAAATAATTTTCATCTTTATTTGCAACGATTAAAACAATAGTTTCCGAAGTGTCAAGTTTGATATCACTTTTACTCTCAATTGAATCTACTCCTTCATTTAAAATTGCCCTACCCGAATTTGAATCTGAAACTATGAAATCATTTGAAAGATCTATTGCCCAATTGATTTTTTGAAAAAAAAATTGCCGTGAATTCTGCGCAATTATAGTGTTACAAATTAGCAAGCAAAAAAAGCAGCAAGAATGCTTTCATGAAATTCTGGTTAATGTTTTTTTCGAAAATTTATGAGCTGCATTTTTGCTTTAAATCTATCAATTTCTGTATCCCTATTGTTTTCTAGTGGTATAACAATTAAATTCAGCCTGCCGGAATATGCTGGTTCAACATTTGTATTTCGAAGGCAAATATAGATGACGTTGGCAAATGCAACAATCATAAGTTGATATCCGAGCCTCTATTAGCTATAGAAATTAAATAAAACAAGTGAATACAAAATTGAACAAAGAAAAAATGCAGAGAAGTTTTAAGTGGGGTATAATTAGATATAGTAGAATAACAGGCCCCTAAAAATAAAAAACTTCCACAAGCTACTAGTTTTTCATAGTTGTGGAAGTTACAATTTTAAATTTCACCAGCCGAAGCCGGCGTTTCAGGATTTAAAACTTTTTGCGTTTTTAGCGCTCCAGAGAAATCTGTTAAGAGTTGCCTGGTTTCAGTGTTTGGTCTTTTGCCATCATCGCCTTTCACAGCATAGGCTTAGGATATTGGGTTTTTGGTTTTTTGGCCATCATCGCTTTTTACAGCATAGGCCAGGACATTGGTTTTTTTGGTTTTTCGAGCGGTTATAGATTTCACTCTACAACTTCAGGATATTGGGTTTTTGGTTTTTGGCTATCGTCGCTTTTAACAGCATAAGCCGGACATTGGTTGTTGGTTTTTCGAGCGGTTATAGATGTTACTCTATGACAGCAAGGATAATGGGTTCTAACCGGGTTTTGAGCCATCTTCGCTTTTAAGGGCATAAGCTCGGAATTTTGGATCTTGCGTTTTCCAGGGATTCGTTTTTTTTTCTGGATGTTTGGATAAGATATTTAGCGATTGTTATCATTAAATTTCTTACACAAAGATGCAACTGTTAACGATATGTTACAAGAGCATCATTACCCGTTTTAGAGGATACACAAATTACGGAGAGAGTAGTAATTGCCCATATTTTTAAAAAGGAGTTTTACGATTAAATGAAAATAAATTCTATAATTTATTAACAATTAATGAATTACGGTATTTAAATTTATTCTTATTCAGTATTTATTGTGCCGTGTTGATAAATAATTATTGCTGTGGATAACAGTTACCTGACGACTACTTTCAATACTTCCATGATAATTGCCATTTGAAAGATAGTAGGGAATAAGAAAAAGCGAACAATATTGAACGGTGCACCTTTCTGTAAAGTCCAGCGATATTTGCCCTTGGTTATAAATTGACCATATTGAGTGGGGGAGACTAAAAATAAAAAACTTCCACAAACTACTAGTTTTTCATAGCATGTGGAAGTAAGCATTTTAAATTTCACTGGCCGAAGACAGCGTTTCAGGATTTAAAACTTTTTTGCGGGGTTAGCGCTCCAGAGAAATCTGTTTAAAGAGTTATCTGGTTTCAGTGTTTGGTCTTTTGCCATCATCGCCTTTCACAGCATAGGCTTAGGATATTGGGTTTTTGGTTTTTTGGCCATCATCGCTTTTTACAG
>JBGSIG010000650.1:0-2282 GCA_041742655.1 Ferruginibacter sp.
GGCAAAATGGAGTGTAAGCCCAAGTTCTAACACACTAATAGATGCAAGAAAGGATAGTGCATTTATTTTGTTTGGTGCTGAGGGCAATTACACCGTTACTGCAGCTTATGCAAATTTCATTGCTAACAGTAGCGTCTCTGTAATAGATTCGGTATATATTGATAGTGCAATGTATACATCAATGCTGGTGCCTGGTGAAACAATTAAAATTAGCGTGTACAATTGGGGAAATTATGTAGATACAACTTCACGTACAGGCTTGCTGTTTATAGCAAACACCACTTCCAGTTACAACTGCAGTAACACTCACCTTCTTTCAGAAATAGTTCCGGACGGTAACGGTTATGTAATAAAATACAATGGTGTAAGAGTGCCGGGAGATTGTATTGAAGGGACTACGCAGCCAGGTGTACCCGACTATGTATTCCCGATTTCAGACGGCAGTAGCAGGCTGACTATTGTTGTTAATAGTATTACCTATTCAGGCAAAATTATTAAAACTGGCAATAGTTTCGCTATAGATTGGCCATACAAAAATGGTGTTACAATTTGGCCTGACAGCTTATAATTTATAATTCCTAAAACTTTAAATTTACCGGAGCTGTTTTGAGGGGGTAAAACAAAGCGGCTCCATTTTTAGCTTGGATGATATAAAACATATAATAGAAGGTTGTAAAAGGCAAGACCGACTTAGCCAGGAAAAATTGTACCGCCAATTTTACCCTGCGTTATTTACTTTATGCAAAACTTTTTTTGATAATAACCACGACATATTAACAGCCTTAAACAATGGAATGCTCCGGGTGTATAAAAATATTGACCAATTCGACCAAACTAAGGGTACCCTTTTTAACTGGATATACACCATCATACGAAACGCTTCTTTAACACTGGTAAGAGATAAAAAAACAGCAACATCAATGGAACTGTTTTCAGAAGATCTACAGGATACTGTGTGTTATAATCCTTTCATCGAAAAAGAATGGCCAGATATATTTAGTTGTCTCGCAAAACTTCCTCCCACCACCCGTGCGGTTTGCAGCTTATATTATATGGAACACTTTTCTATCAAAGATATATCTCTTGCATTGGATATGAAAGAAGGAACAGTTAAATGGCATTTGAATGAAAGCAGGAAACGGTTAAAAATAATTGTTCAACCAAATTTAAAAAAGTGAATGATAAATTTTTACATATCACCAATAGTTTAAACGACCAGTATCCGCCAGCAGATATACCGGAAGATTTGGCATGGGCAGAAATGCGCAAACTGCTTGATGACGAGGATGATATTGTGTTACCACCACCACCACCACCACCACCGCCAATGCCTCCTAACGGGAACGGTTATTGGAAATACGGGTTATTGGTTTTACTTATCTTGACAATGGGAATTGTTGTGTATGTGAACAGTAATAAAACTGAGCCCATACAGGCAGCAAAGCATGAGGAAAATAATACGAAGCAAAAAGCGAATGCACAATATAAAGACAGTGCACAATCTTTTGGTACTAATGATTCTGAAGAAAAATATCACAGTACCCAGCCCGTTGAATCACCTGTCACCAACGGGCAACAAAATAAAACAACAACGGATCAGGTTATTGAAAAAAATCCAAAATCAACTGATAAAAAAAATATCCCGTTGCCAACAGAAAGCTTCCCTGCTAAAAACAATCAACGAACTACCGGTTCGAACACCAAAGTAAAAACCAGTGGCGGTGATGTTGACGAAAACAATGCCGGCATTGCACCAACTTACATAATCGACAACAATAGGGGTACAAAGAAATCTAAAAAATCAACTGGCAAAGGGGCAGTGGCAAATTCACCTGGAACAAAATCAAAATATCCACAAATCGTAAATAATAACAATCAAAATATTTCAGAAAGCAATGTAAATATTGATGATGAAAAAAATGTGAAACCATTAAACTTCACCGACACTGCAACAAATACGCCTGTTGCTGTATACGATTCATCAACCGATAACAATGCCGATACGCTAAAAAAACAACTGTCCAATAAAAGCAAGCCTGAAAACAATAAAGCAGACTCCACGCCAGCTTCAAATAAGAAGAATAAAAAAATAGCGTTAGCTGCGGGCCTTGGCCTAAACCAATTTTTTACCATTGCTGAACAAAAGCATTCCCCTTATAATTCAAGCGGCAAAGTGGGTGCCATTTCCGATTATATACCTGTACCGTTTGTGCGAATGTATTTTAATAAAAAACTATACGTGCAGGTTGAAGCACAATTTAACGCACCCCAGTACACACAGC
>JBGSIG010000651.1:0-3535 GCA_041742655.1 Ferruginibacter sp.
TGTTACTATTCAATTTAAAAAAATGACACTCAAAAACCAACACCTGAAATTAAAAAAACTTTATAAACACGACCAGGCACCGTATGAACTTTTATTGCTTGCAGACCCTTCAAAAAATCTGGTTGACTGGTATCTGGAACAGTCTGACATATTTACTGCGAGCCAAAATAACGAAACGATCGGGGTTATAGTATTGTTCCCATTGACAGAAGAAGCAGTTGAAATAAAAAATATTGCAATAAAACCAGCATTTCAAGAACAAGGGATTGGAAGTTATTTGATCGACAAAGTTGTTCAGATTGCTTGTCTTAACAAATTAAAAAGTATTTGTATCGGTACAGCAAACTCAAGTATCGGGCAACTTTATTTGTATCAGAAATTTTGCTTTGAAATAACTGAAATAAAAAGAGATTTTTTCACGTACAACTATGCCGAACCCATTTATGAAAATGGCATACAGGCAAAACATATGCTGGTTTTGACAAGGCTTTTAAATAACGAAGAAAATAAATAACAGCAAATACCATAACCGACGATCGGGTAACTGGAAAAAAGCCATAAACATCTGTAGCCCCAAAAAATATATTTATAACTTTATGCGATGGCAATAAAGCTAAAGCCTGGCAATGGCATTCACCTCGGGGTCACTTTACTGACAGTTCAAAATTTTCTAGCATGCAGTATAAAATCAAGTTTCGCTATTGGATAACCTCATGATATTTTAAAAAATGTAACATGAAAAAACTATTAACCTGCCTGGCAATGCTCTTTGTTGTTGGGACTTATGCACAAACCACGGAAGAAATGGAAATACGTAAACTTGAAAATGCCCAAAGAGCAGCGTTCCAAAATAAGGACACGGCGGCACTGTTCAAATTGTTCTCACCAAATTTTGTAGTAAACGCACCCACCAATAAAATCACAACACTACAAGAACTAATGCAATTGAT
This sequence comes from Ferruginibacter sp., assembly GCA_041742655.1. Taxonomy (GTDB): domain Bacteria; phylum Bacteroidota; class Bacteroidia; order Chitinophagales; family Chitinophagaceae; genus Ferruginibacter. Next base: position 951 of record JBGSIG010000651.1, read on the forward strand.
GAGGCAGGGAGCAGTAGACATGGAAGAGTTTGAACGGATTACCGAAAAGGTGACATTTACTAACAACATTGCCATTGCCATGGGCAATGAGACATTACACCCAACGGGTAAAATGCCCAATGCAGGTAAAACCGTAAAAAGACGTTACACCAACATCTGGATGAAAAATGAAGGCGGGTGGCAACTCGTTGCAAGGCAGTCGACCACTATTTTTTCAGTTAAGTAATAGAGCACAGCACGAAACAATAATGTGAGACAATCTTTAAACGCCACAAGGATTGCCATATATTAAAAGCCCGACAACCTTGCGTCAATAAGTGGCATTGATGGGTGCAGTTAAAATTTGCAGTTTAGTTTTCAAAATAAGGTTTTGTTGAATGGAACAATTTAGTTTTCAACCACCCGCAACATCACATACATAAACGTTGCACGATATTTCTACTTTATATTATATCCTTTACCAGGTACGCAAGAAAAAACATTTTTATAGCTTTGAAATCTGAACCTAAGGCATTAAAGGAAGATGTATTGATAACCATATAAAAACTAAAATTATGAATCGAAATTTTTTATTCACCATAATTTTTGCAATAAGTGGCAATTTTTGCTTCGCTCAAATTAAATTAAGCCTGGCTCCGGTTAAATCGAATTACCTGATAGGTGAAGAAATATCTATAAATTTTAGTACTTCTGCACCTTTAAATTCTGGAGCCTGGGTTGGGCTTTATAAAACATCTGCATCACATTCTACAAGTAAAGGGTATTTGACCTACAAATACATTCATGATGCTAAAAATATAGCTAACAGTTTCAATGCGCCAAACAAACCCGGAGGATATGAATTTAGAGTTTTTAATTCCAGGCCGGAAAAAGAGGTAGCGTCAATTCCATTTAAAGTTGCAGCAATAGATTCCAGGGAAATAAATCTCACTATCACTTCCTCAGAAATTACTTTAGGAAATAAATTTGATATTAAAATTGAAACCGAATTGGAATTAAGTGGAACAGCCTGGATTGGGATTTATAAAAGTACTGCAGATACCAATACTTCGAAAGGATACCTGGCATATAGTAATCTGAAAGAAATTAAAGGAAACATTTTACAGATGAAGGCACCGATGGAAATAGGGAATTTTGAATTGAGATTGTATAATGCTGAACCCGGCATCTTGATTAAACAAGAAGCATTTCATATTGGCGAATTGAATTTGCCCGGAATAAGTTTTAAACTGGATAAAAAATCTTACGAGCCGGAAGAGGTTATAAAAATTGAATACACTGGCCATAAAGATCTAACGAATCAATCCTGGTTTGGTTTATACCTGGCTGATAACGACACAAGAGCGGTGAAAGGATATTTTGATTATCACTATTTGCAACCAACAACCGGCGGCAAGCTATATTTTAAAGCCCCTTCTCAAAAAGGAGACTACCAGGTAAAAATGTTTTATAGCAATACCGGGCCAATGCTTTTGGAGCCCATGCCTTTTTCTGTATCGTCTTCAATTGATAAAACCTACTTAGAAACTCAGATTGAAACAAAAGGGAAAGTTATTTTGTATGGAATTTATTTCGACAGAGATAAAGCAGTAGTCAAATCTGAATCACTTGCTTTAATTGAGCAAATCGCCCAATTGATTTTGTCGGATTCAAAACTAAAGATTCGAATTGAAGGTTATACCGATGGGGATGGCAATGAAGATTATAACCAGGTTCTTTCAGATAAAAGAGCTAAAGCCATTAGCGATTTGTTAATCACCAAATACCTTGTTCCATCTTCTCAACTAGAAACCATTGGATATGGTGAATCTAAGGCAATTGGTGATAATGAAACACCGGAAGGTAAAGCGAAGAACAGAAGAGTGGAGTTATTAAAGCTTTAAATGAAAAGGGCAAAATACACTCGCAGAAAATTTCGTATGCTGCAGGTTTTTGCTGGATGCACATTAATTGCACGATGGAATAAAGCCCACTGCAAGAGCAATGCGGCAAAAAAATTGTCTCACTAATGGCCCAGGAAATTGATTCATAAAATTGTAACAGACCCCCGTCATGAAAAAAATCTCTATTAGAATATTGAAACTTGTCTTTGTACTTTACATCATAATTTCCGGACTTTTATTCTTTTTTCAAGAGAAGCTCATTTTCTTTCCGCAAAAATTGGACAAGAATTATAGATTTAATTTTGACAGAAAATTTGAGGAAATAAACATAAAGACGAAAGACAATAAGCTATTAAATAGTATTCTATTTAAAGCGGACAGTTCAATAGGAGTAATATTTTATTTACATGGCAACGCAGGCTCACTAGACTCATGGGGCGACGTGGCAAAAATTTATACAGCGCTAAATTATGATGCGTTTATATTAGACTACCGGGGATATGGAAAAAGCGACGGTTCAATTGACGGGCAAAGTCAGTTTTTTCAAGACATACAAGCGGCCTATGACGAGTTAAAAACAAAATATTCCGAGAATAAAATTGTCGTTTTGGGCTATTCATTAGGAACAGGACCAGCGGCAAAAATTGCATCAACAAACAACCCACGACTTCTAATTTTACAAGCGCCTTATTATAGTATGAC
>JBGSIG010000652.1:0-3579 GCA_041742655.1 Ferruginibacter sp.
GTGGTTACCAACAGGAGATTTACACATTACCGTCCGGCTGTAGCATGGAATCACCAGGCAGCAGATGCCAGGGTGCCCTGGTTTAACGGCCACACCCCTACAGCTCCGCAGATAGGTGCGACAGGTTCGCCGGCAACAGGACAGAATTTTTATGGAAATTGCGCCGTTGGTGGATTGTTTTATGCCGGTACCGCTTTTGGTGCAACTTATCAAAATACATATTTTTTTGCCGACTATGGTGTAAATTTTATAAAAAATGCCAACCTGAATACCGGAGATCCCTGGGTCAATAAAATTTCAACTTTTGCCCCTTATGATTATGGTAAGGGAATTGTTGACCTGGAGGAAAACCCATTAGATGGGTCAATATTTTATGTCAATATTAATACAGGCGAAATAAACAGAATTAGTTTAGGCGGGTATCTGCCTCCTGTAACAGTTATTTCATCAGGCACCACCAATGGCCTTTCGCCACTTACTGTAAATTTTAGTTCAGCAGGTTCTGTTGATCCACAAAATGGAGTCTTAACATACTTATGGAATTTTGGAGATGGCACAACTTCAACATTGGCAAATCCCAGCCACACATTCACTGCGACAGGAATAGATTCCTTTACTGTCACTTTAACTGTGACAAATGCGCTATCACTTTTTAGTACAGGTTCCCTGGTTATTTCAATAAATAACACTGCACCTGCAGTAAAGATTACAATTCCAGTCGATAGCTCAACATATTCTATTCTCAGCGAAACCGATCTACCTCTTACAGCAACCGTAACAGATAAAGAAACTACAACAGGTATGCAATATGCGTGGCAAGTAACGCTTCGCCATAATAATCATGAACACCAGGAACCCGTGATCACTGAAGTGTCACCAACAGTAACGATTTCGCCGATAGGCTGCGATGGGGAAACGTATTATTATATCATTGAATTGACTGTGACAGACAACGGAGGCCTGCTTGCAAAGGATTCCGTCAGGATTTATCCCAATTGTTCAACGGATGGCCTGGCAATAAGCAATTTATCAGCCACCCCGCAAAACAATTCAGTCCAATTGTCGTGGACAAATCCTTCTGCGTATTTTGATGAGATAATGGTGGCAGTACAACCATCAAAAGGCTTTCTTACCAATCCATCAGGGACCAATTTTATAGCCAATCCTAATTTTGCTGGTTTTGGTTCAGCCTTTGAGCAGGGTAAAATTGTCTATAAAAGCAGTGGACAATCCGTGACGGTGCTTAAACTAACCGCGGGGGTAAAATATTATTTTCGTGTGTTTACAAGGATAGGGAATAGCTGGACAGGTGGGGTAGAAACTTCTGCAGTAATTCCACCAACTTTAACGGGTGTGGGCGAATTGTCATCAACTGCGATAAACCTTTCTATTGAAGGTACTGCAGACTGGGCGCATTGGCCGGGGTACGATCAAAAAGCTACCGGCGGCAGCAAGATTAGCAATTTTGCCACGGTAGGAACAAACAAGGCAATAGGGTACGCCAATGATCTCAGAAGCTGTAGCTGGAATGATGGAACACCGGTGGCGAGTGGATTAAATTTAAATGGGGTTTATGTTGCAGGAATAGAAAACGGTTTTCGAATAACAGTTCCCGCCGACCAGACTTTAAGAACACTTAAAATGTATGTTGGCGGCTATAGAAGTAAAGGAAGGTTTACTGCACAATTATCGGATGGTTCATCAGCAGATTACATAGATACCTCTTTTTCAGGAACGGGTCAGTACAATGCAGTATATACCATCACCTATTATGCCGCCTCTGCAGGTAAATTATTAACCGTTAAATGGATACAATCTTCTGGCACTGGAAATGTTACCCTACAAGCTGCCACTTTAGTTGAATCAAAAGTAACAAGTATAACCATAAACCCAACTTCGGTAATTTTAACTAGTACAAAACAATTAACAGCAACAATAATTCCTGTCAATGGCACCAATCAAAATGTTACCTGGAAAAGCAGCAACAATGCTGTAGCTATTGTAAACAGCAGCGGTTTTGTAACAGCGGTATCTGCAGGAAGTGCAACAATATCAGTGATTACACAGGATGGAAACAGATCGGCTGATTGTGAAGTTACAGTTCCTTCAGACACTAAGCTATTAGTTATTTACCCTAACCCATTTGCAGACAACCTTTCATTAACATATTCCGGCGAAGAAAATGGAAAGGGAAGAATAGCGATTTATAATTCAGCAATGAGCCGGGTTGCAAACTATAGTTTTGAGAAAATTTCCTGGAATTTCGATAAAAAAATTACTCTTTATAATTTACCTCGTGGTATTTATTTTATTGAATTAAATTTAGGAACAACCAGGATTGTAAAAAAATTAATGAAAATGTAAAGCTAAATCAATACACCAATTTCCAGACCTTGCCTCCACCAGCAAAACACATTTATTACTAAAGGCTCCTTGTTTACGCCGGCTTGTGCGCTGACTACAAAAGCTTAGCTGGTTGCGGCTTCCACCGTTGGTCCTAGACCAGCCGCCTGCTCAACCAATCGCAGTGGCGGTGGATATTCAAACAGCCGCAACAGCGGTGGTGATGTAACAGGTGGTAATTTATTAACCAGCATATCATTTAAAAAGAGCGTTCATTGATAAGCGCTCTTTTTTTTGTTTTTGCTATTTCGTGTCAATATCTACTTATACATTGAGGGTCTTTTATTGGTTGAACCAAACAAGAGGATAATAAAACTTGCCTTCGAACTGTAATTTTGTTCATTAGCACTCAGTGTGGTCAAAAAAAATATTGCGATAAGGGGAACTCTCACAAAGTTGCTGCTTTCTTAAAAAATATTAATGCGCCTTAAAATTCCATTTTGAATTGTCGCTGTTCATATCAAAGTTTCCGAGTGTTGGAGAGCTGTCCCCTGAAGAAACCAGCACTAATTTTTCTGTTGAATTGGGAACTAATTTTGGCATTATTCTAAAGGTACCATCAGTCAATTGATCTATTCGCCACAATTGTTCCGGCGCACCGGTAAATGTTGGAACAGTTATTATTTCAGCGGCTGCTGTGGCTGCCAATGCTCTGTCCGTACCCGCTATTACTATTTTATAAGCTGGGGTGCCTAAAAAACCGCCTGCGTCGGGCACTGCCGTAATCGTCCATTTTTGATGGGGGCGAAACATGTAATCACCTATCCTTACATCAATATTTCCGGTGGGCCAGGTTTTAATTACTTCTGTCAATTCCTGGGAGGGAACTGGTTTTATAGGTTCATCGTTGTTTCTATTAAATCCCCGCATTCCGCCCGGCATTCTTGTAAAATCTACAACTAATTCTAAAGCATAGCCTCTTCTCTCAGATTCAATTTCATAAGTGCCGTCTTTCAAATTATCTCCCGCAACCGGCCATTCATTTTTCCAGAGTAAGGGACGGATGGCTAATACGCTACGACCACTTTGATCTAAATCTGCTTCATAATGGCAGGACATTTTTTCAACTCCATCGCCAAGGACCATGCGTCCAAAATGCCCAGGTCCGTTAACTCTTCCGCCAGCCGCAACTACCATTTTACCACCACCTTTTAACATGTCTCGTCCCATATTATC
>JBGSIG010000653.1:0-2459 GCA_041742655.1 Ferruginibacter sp.
AATGCTGCCTAAAATGTCAACATATTTTATCGCCGCTAGTTTTTATTGACAACTATTACTTTTACTTTATGACAAAAAGAAACTCATTTGTTTTTTCAGATGCACCTGAGCCGCATCGCATAAGAACAAAAGAAATATTGAAGCAACATCCTGGCATTAGAAACCTGATAGGTAAAAATCCCAATACAATTTTTGTTATTATGGGCTTAGTGGCTTTGCAGGTTTTAATGGCATGGCTGGTAGCCGATAAATCATGGTGGATTGTAGTGGGAGCTGCTTATTTGATTGGCGCTTTTGCAGATCACGCCTTATTTGTCATGATACATGAGTGTGCGCACAGGTTATTGTTTAAAAAACCCGAAGCCAACAGGCTGGCCGGTATTTTAGCCAATATGCCACAAATTTTTCCAAGTTCTGTTTCGTTTGAGCGTTATCATATAAAACATCATTCTTTTCAGGGTGTACACGAACTGGATGCTGATTTACCAAACAAATGGGAAGCAAAACTGATAAACAATTATTTTATCGGCAAAGCGCTCTGGCTTTTATTCTATCCGCTGTTCCAGGTTTTTCGTATTTCACGTTTAAAAGAAATCAAACCTTTTGATGGCTGGGTAGCTTTGAACTGGGCTGTACAAATTGCTTTTGCAGTGGGTATTACTGTTGTCTTAGGCCCTAAAGCAATTGCTTTCCTGTTAATGAGTTTTTTCTTTTCTGTTGGCCTCCATCCCTTGGGTGCAAGGTGGATACAGGAACATTATTTAACACACGGTGAGCAGGAAACATATAGTTATTATGGTGTTTTAAATTCAGTAGCTTTTAATGTGGGATATCATAATGAGCACCATGATTTTCCTTCAATACCTTGGAATAAATTACCACAGATAAGGGAAGGCGCACCGGCATTTTATAATACGTTGTCTTATCATACTTCCTGGACAAAATTATTTTTCCGCTTTTTATTCGATAAAGAAATTTCATTGTTTTCCCGAATTGTAAGAAAAGATCGTGGCAAGGTAAAACTTACCGATGAGTCGAAACCGGATATGGAAATGGTGAATGTAAATCAAGCCAGCCAGCTTTCTTAACCAAAAAAATGATTGTGGATTTCACAACCTACAAATTTGAAGGGTTGTGTTTCTGATTGTTTAAATACTACATACTTTTATAAATTAATTCTCATCAATTAAAACATAGTAATAAAAAAATGGCTGCAACAAAAATTACCGTAAATAATAATGGTTCTTTAAAAATAGAAGGCGACATGGAAGTGGTTGACAAAAATGGCAACATTTACAATCTTGGCGGACGTGAAATAATTACGCTTTGCCGCTGTGGTTTTTCAAAAAATAAACCTTTTTGCGATGGTTCGCACAAAGGGCATTTTGAACATGACGCTGTTGCATTTGACCTGCCCCCGAAAAAACAATTATAATCATTGAATAGTTTTAAGGCAATAGAGATATTGCCTTATTTTTTCTGCCCTCTTGTGATTGGCTTACCATACTTTTTCATCATCCTGTCCTTCTTTCTGACAACAACATTTACCTTTTTATTTTTGGCAGATTTTTCATGAAAACTGGGGCCGGCTTCACCTTTTTTCGGTACTTTCAACTGGATGATTTTCATAAACACTTTCGGCTTTTCATCTTCAGTTAACACATCTGAAATTACCAGGTTTTCAGGCAACGGGGTAATGGGGATTGAATACTTCATTAAATTTTCAACAGACTGTTGATACTCTCTTTCCTGCTCTGTAATAAACGTAATGGCTATGCCCATCTTGTCGGCCCGGCCCGTTCTTCCAATTCTGTGTATATAATTTTCCGGCACCTCGGGCATGTCGAAATTAATAACATGCGTTACCTCGGCTATATCAATTCCTCTTGCCACAATATCTGTAGCAATAATAAACCGATAGTTGCCTTCCTGAAATTGCTTTACTGTATTAAAGCGGTGGTTCTGCTCTTTGTTAGAATGTATAACGCCTGCGGTACCCGGAAATTTTTCTTCCAGTTGTTCATATAACTCGTCTGCCAATTTTTTGGTGGCTACAAATACTAATACTTTGGTCATGTCGATATTCGTTGTTAGCAACAATTGTAGCAGGTTCACTTTTGTATAAAAGTTAGGCACGTGATAGGCTGTCTGTATAATATTCTCCAGCGGCGTTCCGGTAGGTGCCGCTTCCATCCTCACAGGGTTATTAAAATAGGTAGCAATAAGCGCTTCCACTTCTTCGGTAATAGTGGCTGAGAACATCAAATTTTGCCTCCTTGACGGCAATAGATCCAATATGTTTTTTAATTGTGTTCTAAAGCCCAGGTTCAGCATTTCGTCTACCTCATCAATCACCAATTGACGTATAAATTTTGTTTTAAAAACTCCGTTCAGTAAAAGGTCGTATAAGCGACCAGGAGTTGCTACCAAAACATCCACTCCCTTTTCCACTTCCGCTT
>JBGSIG010000654.1:0-5335 GCA_041742655.1 Ferruginibacter sp.
TCATATGGCCGTACATGTCGGCCATATTGTTGTAGTTCTCCATTTCAATAGTGAGGCTGCCGCTTTGTATTGCCAAAGAAACGCTTTTATCAAAGGCCGCCAAAGCTTTCTTGAAATTACCAGCCTGGGCATGGGTTGCTCCTATGTTGTTATAAACTGCAGCATAAACATCAACAGGTGTATTATCGCTTTTAAAAATTACCAATGCACTATCAAAAAATTGCAACGCAGCAGCGGTTTTAAGCTGGTGTTTATAGGTAAGCCCTATGTTAGTTAATTCGTTGGCGATAGACTGCTTATCTTTTAACAGTACAGCTATCTGGTAAGCTTGTTGCAAAAAAAACAACGCTGTATCATACTTTTGAAGTTCATCATAAATGGTACCCCTTACGTTTAAAAGCGACATCAGTTGCACACTGTCCCGCATTTCTTTTATCAGTACTTCGGCCTGGTCGAAATATTCGTTGGTTTTTTTATAATCATTTATTTCGCTATAAACGTTACCGATAGACATTAGCGCATTCGACAACCTAAAACTATCTTTCAATTGCTCGTATACCGGCACAGACAGCTGGTAATTGATTAGCGCTTTTTTAAAATCTGCCTTTACCAGGTAGCAATATCCAAGGCTGTAAAAATTGTTGGCAACGGCCAGCGGATGATTGAGTCCCCTTTCAATTTCCTGCGCTTTTTCAAAATACTCAATCGCTTTGGTAACATTGTTGTCTAAATAATAATTGCCTATTTTTTGATACAACGGTAATTTATTGCTGTCTATTTTTTCCAGGTCAATTGCCTGCAATAAACTATCAACCTGTTGACGGCTTTGGCCTGCCGCCGTTATGGAAAGTAAACAGAAAAAAGAATACAGGAAAGATGGCCGCATGTAATGGAATAAATTTATATGAATCTTTTGACTGCTTTATTTCCGATAACAGCCTGCAGCACGGCAGCATTATATGTTTTGCCAATAACAAGTTGAATTTTATCGAGCATTAATGTGTTGGTTTCAATAGAAGTTATTTTTTGTTTGTTAACCATATGTGTGCGTGAAATGCGTATAAAATGACTATCCGGCAACTGCTGTTCAATACTTTTCATGCTAACCAGGGCTATCTTCTTGTCGCCATTTTGTAAGAATATGTTTACGAAGTCGCCCAAAGACTCAATATACAATACATCGCCATAATAAATTTTAACGAAAGCGCTTTTATCCTTAATAAAAAAAGAATGGTCGCCTGACAGCGTAAAGCCTTCTTCCTCCCTTATAGACTTTTTCATTTCCAGCAAGGTTCTCGATTTTTCTACCGCTCTAATTAAACGCTCAGGCAAAAATGGCTTTACAATGTAATCAACAGCATCAACGTCAAAGGCATCTGCCGCATAGCTTCTATGAGAGGAAATGAAAATAATTAAGGGCACTTGAGAAAGGCTTTTGGCAAATTGCAACCCGGTTAAGCCAGGCATTTCCACATCTAAGATCAACAGATCGGGAAAACGCAGCTGCATTTGTGCTCCTGCCTCTATTGCATCTGTACATGCAGCAATGCATTCACAATTGGGTATCAGTTTCAGATACTGCAATAGTAGTTCAAGGTACACAGCGTCGTCGTCGGCAACAATGTATTTAAGAGGTGTTGGCATAAGAAAGCCTAAAAATACTTCATTTAAAATATCTAAAACACTATAATCTTAAACTGTGTGGCGATCACTGATACTATTCGTCTACTGTTTGAGCTGTTTGGTCGATTTATTAAACAACCCAACTAACAATTACAGTATTTTTACCACGGTTTTTCATAGGATATTGGATTTAAAACGGGGCCGAATTTCTATTCAGCCCCCATTTTTTTAAGCATGCTGTACGCCGCAGTTTAAGTAACTTATTTATATCAGCCTTCCCGTTTCTTCTCAGCTGAAAAAATCAAAAAAATAGAAATCCTTACTTTTTGCAGTAAATATACACCCATTAGCGTTTAGGAAACGTCATATGAGGGCGCAACATCAGCCAAATAAATTGGCAGATAAGAGCAACTTAAAACAAAAAATAAAGGCAAACTTACTTGCTACATGGGAGTGATATATCGGCTGATCAGCCATTTAACACCCTTTACCAAAAAGAATGTTATAATAAACGCAGCGATAATATCTATTGAATAATGTACATGTTGTACCAATACCAACGCCCCGACTATAATACTACCCAGCAGCGTAAAAAGTTTATCGCCCCGCTTTTGAAGGCATAAATAAAACATAAACAAATCAGAAGTATGGCCTGAAAAAAAAAGGTCTTTTGTAATAAACACATCTCGTCCGCCATAGGTTAGGCTCGTGAGCGGGTCTCTTAGTTTAATTAAACCTTCCGGCGGGTCAAGCGCCACAAGATATATAGTCAGTATCCGCAGTAATAACAATAACACCATGGAAATAATTACCCGCAAAAAAATGTCTGGTTGCTGAATACTTCGAAGAATAACCAAACCTCCGGCCGACCAAATGATTATAAAAATAAGTACTGAAAAATCCCTTGCGGGCAAAAACTCCAGCAACCAATCGTTCAAAACAATACCTTCCCGTTTTTCAATGATGGCAAAAAATGAAGGAAGGATAAATAAAATTGCTATAAACAATATAACTGCTGGGATAATTACATTACGAAACCGCTTATTTTGCCAGGCTTCCGCCCAACTGTTGTTTTTATCGTATGCAAAACTGGTAGCATTATTCACGCTGCAAAAATAAAACGCTCTGTTTAATAAACCTGCGTTTTCTTTTACATATTTATTATCTGTTATGTTAAATGGACCATCTCAACTACTTGTTTCCCATTAACGAACTAATAATTATTAGCAAAAACCAATGCCTATCTGATTTTTCTTTAAATTTGCAGCCTGTTAAATTGCCCGATAGTATAATGGTAGTACTGCAGATTCTGATTCTGCCTGTCTTGGTTCGAATCCAGGTCGGGTAACAAACCCAAATCTCACAAAGCCTCGTGTTTATTATGAATACGGGGTTTTTTCATTATAATAAATAACGTTTGAGTAACGGTGTTGTCGGCCATACAACTAAATGTCAAGGGCTGGCATTAAAAGTAAGACCCTCTTTAATCTGCAAAATATTGCCCCCCAGTACGCAACGTCGGCAGCCAACTCACAGACCACATGGAAATCCAGCGGGGAAGGAAAATCCGGGTATTTTTTTATTGCAATTTATTTTACAAATGTTGAATACGCTTTAGTATTCATTCAAAAACCTATATGTCCATTGTTAATATTACCTACATTTGACCCCTATTAATTGTATGCTATTAATCTACTAAACCAGTTTGCTTTTATGAAAAAAATAACTATAGTATCGTGCTGCTACCTGTTAAGCCTACACGCAATTGGCCAAAATGCACCAACGGCCATTGCCATTATTCCTGAACCCGTGCAGTTGGTGCAAAATGCCGGCACATTTATTCTACCCAACACCATTTCTATTCAGTCGCCTGATTTACCGGCACTGGCTGCAACCAATAATTTTTTACAACAACGTCTTAGTCTTGCTACAGGGTATAAGGTAACAATTAGCCCCAATGCTACTTCTCCAACTATCAAAATGGTTTTGAATAAAACGGCCAATGCAACAATTGGCAGCGAAGGTTACCAACTAAAAATTACCACCGCTAATATTATCATAGAAGCCAATGAGCCTGCTGGGCTGTTTTATGGCGTACAAACGCTGATGCAATTATTACCCAAAGAAATTGAAAGCAAGGAAGCAATGCCGCAGGTCAAATGGCAGGCACCCTGTGTGAGCATCACAGACTACCCACGATTTGGTTGGCGTGGATTGATGCTGGACGTATCAAGGCACTTTTTTACAAAAGCAGAAGTAAAGGATTTCATTGATCAAATGGTACGGTATAAATTTAATTTGTTTCACTGGCATTTAACAGACGATGAAGGCTGGCGAATAGAAATAAAGAGCCTGCCGAAGTTAACGGAAATAGGTGCCTGGAATGTAAAAAAAGTTGGGTATTTCGGCACATTTTCTTTGGCCACTCCCGATGAGCCCCGTGACTACGGCGGGTTTTATACACAGGCCGACATTAAAGAAGTAGTGGAATACGCAAAAGAAAGGTTTGTAAATGTTCTTCCGGAAATTGATGTGCCCGGCCATAGCCTGGCAGCGATTGCAGCCTACCCCGATTTATCCTGTTCAAACGGCGTAGATAATCATGGTGTTTCCTCCGGAGAAAAAATAAAAGATTGGGCTACTCATAAAGCGTTGGTAGATGATAATCTTTGCCCTGCCAATGAGAATGTATATGTTTTTCTTGATAAGGTTATTACAGAGCTAGCACAACTTTTCCCTTTTGAATACATTCATACAGGAGGCGATGAAACTTTTAAAACCTATTGGGAAAAAAGCGACGCAGTGAAGGCGTTGATGAAAAAAGAAGGTTTAAAAAACATGGAAGAGGTACAAAGTTATTTTGAAAAAAGAATAGAAAAGATAGTGGAATCTAAAGGCAAAAAAATGATGGGCTGGGATGAAATTTTGGAAGGTGGTATTGCTGAAAGCGCCGCAGTAATGAGCTGGCGCGGAGAAAAAGGGGGTATAGAAGCATCTAGACTAAAACATGAGGTAGTAATGAGCCCCGCCTCGTTTACCTACCTGGATTATATGCAGGGAGATGTGATAACAGAGCCCCGTATATATTCATCACTGCGTTTGAATAAAGCCTATCAATTTGATCCGGTACCTGCAGGTGCTGATGCAAAATACATAAAAGGCGGACAGGCTAATATATGGACTGAACAAATATACAACACACGTCACCTGCAATATATGGTGTGGCCAAGGGCATTTGCCATTGCAGAAGCTGTATGGTCGCCAAAAGAAAAAAAGAACTGGGCCAGTTTTACACCAAGAGTAGAACAGCAGTTTGGGCGCTACGATATAAGGCAAATAAAATATTCCACCGCCATGTACGATCCCATTTTTAAGGCAAAGAACAATAAGGGCCGGTTACAGATTGAGTTAACTACAGAAATTGACGGGCTTGATATCTACTATAGTTTTGACAATTCTTTTCCTGATAATTTTTACCCGAAATACACTACCACACTTGTGCCCCCTAAAGATGCCGTGATGCTGAAAGTAATTACCTACCAGGGCAATAAAACCGTTGGAAGAATGATTGCCATGCCGCTGGATGAAATGCAAAAAAGAGCCGGTATAAAAAATAAACCATAGGCACTAACAAAAAGGTATGCAGACAAAAACATTAAAATTGGTTTGCGGTGATGGACACCAAATGCCGGTGAATGCCTGGCTACCCAAT
>JBGSIG010000655.1:0-6450 GCA_041742655.1 Ferruginibacter sp.
GCTGAAGACTGTTGCAGGCATTGCTTAATTGTTCCGGGGTAATTTTTTTATGAAAGTCTACAAAACCGCTGATACCGCACATGGTGAATGATTAAATTTAATTTTTTATCCGAACGATTTGATAACATCTTTCTTCTCTACATATATATTGCAACACTGGTTTAAACTAATAAGCAACTCTATGAAACATTCACCTGCTATGGCATATTGAATATTTATTTGGCCTTCAAAATTTCGATCGATTTTGAAATATATCCTACCAGATAATTATATCCCGAAGTAATTAACCATTGTAAACTTCGGGCTTTATTGTATCCTTTTTTGATGGACATGCGATATAACTTTATGTAGAGCTGAAAATTTTTCCAGTGCGCTGATACATTCAAAGTTTTGGTGCTGTTATCATCGTGCTGAAGCCAAACACCAGAAATGGCTTTGCTTAAAATTACGTTCTTATCGCCGAATGCTAAACATAATTGGAGAAATGAAAAAATATCCGTCGAGAGAATATTGAGCTGATAAAAATCATTCTTAATTGCTAAATGCCTGTTATATAAGATAGACATGTGAGAAAAAGAATTTCTTTTAAAAAAGTCAAAAAAATATTCTTTCGAAGTTATACATACTTCGTTAGCACCAATATTTGGCAGCACCAATTTTTCTACTGTATTATATTTCACGATGTGTACGCCCTGGTAAAAAAGAATGTTATTCACTCCACTGATTTGTATTGCACGTATTGCCTGCGAAATAAATTGAGGATTTGTGAAGTTGTCGTCCCCATCAAGATTTATTACCCAGTCTGCTGTGGTGTATGCATTCAAACATTTTCTATAATTGGCAACCCTTCCCAGGTTAATTTCGTTTGTCCGGTATTGTACCGCGTTTGTTAAAATATAAGGTTGCAATAGTCTAGCTGTATTGTCTGTTGAATTGTCATCAGCTACTACCACTTTAATATTTTCATAATCTTGCGCCAGCGCACTTTCAACTGCCTTAATTATGTAATTAGCCTGGTTGTAAGTAGGTATCATTATACAAACTGATGGCATCTCACTCATAACTCTATTTTAACAAGTACAAATTCAATTTCGTAACAGGGAAAGCTGCCGCTCCAGCTATCCTCATACCATTCTTTCATTAGTGTAGTTGAGTTAAATAACAATTGCCAAACTTTTCTAAATGGGCGATTTATTAGTAAAGGCGATTTGAAATGTAAAAAAACAGATTTTAACTGCAACCCAGAATTTACATTGTAGTTGGGGACTCTCCGTTGCAGCAAATCGTCTTTTACCAAATAGGAAAAAGAGTACAAGCCAAAGAAAGTTTTATGAGTATAATCAGAATAAAAATAAGCATTGGAAAAATGTGGTACTACTACTTTGATGAACCCTGTTTTTTTTAGTATGCGGCTTAACGCAACCAATAAACCCGGTACATCTGGTACGTGTTCAAAAAAATGATAAGCATGCACTTCGTCAATTGATTGATCTGGCATTGCGTTAATTATTTCATACACATCACCAACAATGTCCACGTCCTCGCTATCCAGGATGTCGATGCCAATCCATGCCTTATTTTTTTTTAAAGGCCCGCAACCCAAATCCAGCACTATATTATCAAGTTGTGCAAACTGCGGAATAAGATTTCTTTTATCAAGCATTCAGTATAATTTTTTGCCCTTTGCAAAGATGGGCATTTTTATGGTTGTGGAATTATTACGGGCTCTGCTCCAAAAATGCGTCTATGTTGCTGCTGCAAATAAGATGAAGGTTTTGGGAAATCTCTTTGTCATCCCAATCCCACCATTTTATGGCTAACAATCTTGCGATAGTTGTTTCATCAAATCTTTTCTTAACTACTTTAGCTGGGTTACCTGCAACTATTTCATATGCACCAACATTTTTTGTTACCGTACTATTAGCAGCTACTACAGCCCCATCACCGATGGTAACACCCGAAAGAATGGTAGTCTTATAACCAATCCAAACATCGTTGCCAATGATGACATCTCCCTTTGTTGCGGGGTGGCCTTTGCATTGCGTGGCATTTTCAAAAATATTGTCAAATTCGCTGAAAGGATAGGTTGAAACCCAATCTACCCGATGGTTACCACCCAAAAATATTTCAACCCCTTCTGCTATGGAACAATACGCACCAATTACCAGGTTGCTTCCGGAATCCGCATGGTGAACGGTTGGCTTACCATACGTTCGCTCGCCGATGGTAATATTGGGTAAATAAAATAGCTTTTTTGTGTAATAAACCCTGTCAATGAACCTGCCAATAAAATATTTATAGAAGAGGCACCTAAGTCGTTTCATAATGATTCCTTTTTTTATAAATAAAATATAAATGAATAATTAAAATCAGCAGCATGTAAATACTAATGGTAATGGCCAGCCCGGCCAGCTTAAATTTTTTGTAGACTACAATTTTTATAGGTAAATAAAGTGAAAAAACTATAACCCCTATTAAAGTAGGTGTTTTTGTATTGCCCCTGCTATAAAAGTAGTTTGAGGTTAGGGCACCCAATGTGCCTGCTATCCAATACCCCCCCAGGTAAATCATCAGGTACCATAATTGAGAAATATTTGCTTCTGAAAAACTTTTATATTTAAACACAAGCAATAAAATCGGGAAGCCCACTGCATAAATTAACACAAAACCTGCAATAACAATTACGGCAGTAATCATGATTCTTTTATTAAAAAACCGATAAAATTCTTTTTCATCCCGTCTGTTGTGCAATCGTGCAAGATCCGGAACCATTGTGTTGGCAAATATTTTTGTTACAACATTGTTGGCTATTGTATATAATTGCTGTGCCAGGTTCAACAAAGTCAATTCACCAGACACACCGGTGGAAGTCAAATATCTGTCAACCAAACCATCCGTTTTATAATATGCGTTACCAGCCACCAATGGTTTTAATTTTTTCCAAACTTCTTTAAAACTATGCGAACTAAAATTTGGTTTTCGATAAGCGCCCATTATTTTCACCAAAAAAAATACCTGCAAAATTACTCTCAAAACAGTGATCCATGCAACGGCATATATCCCGAAGGGTTTGATCAAAATAATCACCAGAATAATGGCAATAAAATTAGCTGCAACAGAAGTATACTCTATTTTTAGAAAATTGTTTTTCGCACTATGAATAGCCCAAAGTACACTTAACATTGCCGAAAAGATCATCGCTATTAATTGTATCCGTGCCAGGTTAACGGTTAGACTGTAATCGGATCCTTTAAAACCAGGCAGTACCCAGGCCACCCACCAGTTTACCGTCAATAACAATGCAACAGCAAGTCCGGTAAAAAAGATTCCTACCATCAGGAAATAGTTCCACGATTCTTCCAAAAATTCATCTCCTGCATATTTTGCGATAACCGGTATCAATACCATGGTTAGCGAACCACTTAACACAATTAAAATAAATTGTGGTAAAGCCATTGCGCCAAATAAAGCATCTGTTTCTGCACCTGCACCCAGGGAAGTAATAATATACCATTGAAATAAAAATTGCAACGCAAGGTTTATGGCAACAGCTACCCCCAGGCCCGCAAATTTTTTTACTGCGTTCATTTTTTTTTGCTGAAAGTCATTACCCTGCAATTACTTAATAAAATAACAGTGCAGATATAAAGTTGGTTACCGTAAAAATTTCGTGTATACATTTACATTTATTACTGTGATTACATAAAAAAGGGCTAACGTTAAATTGAATGCATATTTGCAAACTTACCAATTGCCCTTTTATTTGAATAAAAAAGATATTGTTTTAGCATGCAGAGAAAAAAGTTGGCCATCTTAATAAATGCGTTAGAAGTGGCAGGAGCCGAAAAAGTAGTGGCGCAGATAATAAATTCATTTTATAAACAAATTGACATTCACCTGGTATTATTGAACAATACCATTGAGTTTGAATTGCCGGTTAATGATATCACCATTAAGGCAATTGACAATGCAAACCTGTCAATAAGAAAGAGGGCAAAAGACATTGCAAAAATTCCAATAAATGCCTGGCGTTTAAAAAAGTACCTGCAGAAGAATGATATTGAAATATGTTTTTCTGCATTAAACAGGTCTAACTATATAAATTGTTTTTTGCGGGTATTAAAATGGAAGGGAACCATTTTGATCAGCGAAAGATCGCATACTTCTTCAGCTTATGATCCGGTAACGGTTGCTGGTAAAACCGGCAGATTTTTAGTAAAAAAATTGTATCCCCTGGCGAATGTAATAGTGCCCAATTCAGTAGGCATTAAATTCGATCTTACCAACAACTTCCATCTTTCCAATGAGTTTAAAGTAATTCACAATCCCGTCAATATAGCAAAGCAGCAAAAAGAGATGGCCGAAACAGTGGAAGATTTTAATTTCAACAATTTTACCTTTTCGCATGTAGCAAGAATTGAAAAAGGAAAAAACCATCTCATGGTTTTATCAGCCGTTAGTCAAATAAAACATAGAAGCTTTACAGTGCTGTTGATTGGCCAGGGCCCCCAGGAAGAAAATATAAAAACGCAGGCGCAAAAACTGGGTATCAGCGATAAAATAGTTTTTCTGGGCTACCGCCAAAATGTAGTAAAATATGTGGCCAAAAGCCAATGTCATTTATTAACGTCTGACGCCGAGGGTTTCCCAAATGCATTACTGGAAGCGCTTGCCTGTGGTACGCCGGTTATTACCACAGACTGTCCCACAGGTCCAAGGGAATTATTGTCTGGGACTTTTTTGGAAAACAGCAAAATAGCTGGTGTGGAAAAAAGTGATTATGGCCTGCTTATTCCGGTAAACGATGCGGATGCATTAGCAGCAGCCATGTTAATGATGATGGACGACGAAATATTGCGCTGCAAATATTCGGCTGCCGGTATTGAAAGGGCTAAAGATTTTGATTTGCCCATCATAATGAAACAATACGATACGCTATTAAATAGATTTTAGACAATCAAAACCTAAATTATAACCGCTTTTAAATACTTTACAATCTGCACAGATCTTTAGGCTTTAGCTTTTTTACCCATTGCATGCCAGTAAGGTTTATTATCTGAAAACCGGATGTCTGTCAATCCGCAAGATTCCATCATGACCTCGATTTCTGATTTTGAAAACCGATGTTCCAGGCTGGTTCCAAACCTATCGAGAGAATCGTTTCGTATAATAAAAAACGACTTGTCCTGGTAGTAAGAAAGTGGCAGTTTTTTGGCCAATTTCTTAAAGCCTGTTTTGTCGAATATTTTTCCCAAAGTAATAACGGGCAGGTATACCAGTACTGCCAGCAAATCGCACATAAATTTTTTGATGCCCGATGGTAGAGAAGAAATAAATTTTCTGATAAGGCTTACAAATTTAAAAAGTAGCCTGAATGCAAATCCTCTATTGTCAAGATTGTAATATAGGTAGACGAAGAAATGGCCGCCTGGCTTCACTTTGGCTACACAATTTTTCATAGCCATTTGTGTATCGGGGATATGATGCAGTACGCCGATAGACATCACCAGGTCGAAAGTATTGTCTGCAAAGGGAATAGAATCTACAGAAGCATTAATCAACCTTACATTATCAATGCCACACATTAATTTTTCTGCCGCCCAGATGGCTTCGCTGGGATCCATGGCTTCGATGAAACCGACTCTTGAAGACAGGTACCATGAAAATCTTCCACTTCCACAACCCATATCCAGTACATAAGTATTACTATTCAAAATGGACGTATCTGCTATATCAAAATATTCATCACCAAACTGGTTAATGTCTGCTACTTTGAAGTTGCTGAACTTTAGCCATTCTTCCCCAAATGCTGCTACAACTGATTCATCCACATTGGCAGCTTTTCCCTGGTCGAAAACATAAACCGGTTTTTCTTTTCCCTGAATTTCTTTTAAAGGCTCATTACTGAATTCTGCCGCCATACCTATTACTTAAATATTTATTCAAAATTTCGGTGCAAATGTAACAGGAAAAATATAGAATAGCGGGTTGTTATACGAAGGTAGCTATCTCTTTTGCAAGATATTTTTACTAATATGGAGGATTAAAATGTACAAAAATTCAACAAATTTAATGCAATACGCATGTCAATAACTTATTTACTACATCCTCCATTACCTTTGCCGCCATGCATTACGCTTCAATAGAAAATATCAGTAAATCTTTCGGGATAAGAACTCTTTTTAAGAACATCACTTTAAATGTAGAGGAGGGAGATAAAATTGCTTTGGTGGCCCGCAATGGCAGCGGCAAAAGCACCCTTTTAAAAATTATTACCGGCCTTGATACGCCCGATTCGGGTACAGTATGGGTTCATAAGGATATAAAAGTGGTGATGCTACAGCAGGACAATGATTTTGACGGCAACAAAACCATTTGGGATAATGTGTTGCGCCTGGATAATCCCGTAGTAAAAGTTGTAAAAGAATATGAACAATTCTTAGAAGAAGG
>JBGSIG010000656.1:0-11901 GCA_041742655.1 Ferruginibacter sp.
GTCAACAATTGCTGCGCCTGCTGATCTTTATGCATATTTTGCTTTTAAAGCTTTCAGGTCTTCATCGCTTTTGGCAAGTGCCGGAAATGAAAGGCGTAAAATTTCTTTTTGCCCGGTGCTAAGGTTGTTGAAATCTACCCCTTCGTTGAAGAAGCCTTTCTTTTCCAATGTTTTCACCCATTCCAACAACTCTGCGGTGGCCGGTTGTTTTTCCTTCATTCCGTTTCTAATTTCTTCAAACTTTGTAATTACTTTTTTTAGATTTTCAGTTACAGATTTCGAAATATTTTCAAGTTTGACTGTATCATCTTTATACAATTCCTGTAAATGGGGTTGTATGCGGCTCGTTACAATCTTCAGCAAGTCATCAATTCCGGGGAAGGCGATATGATAAAAAAGGCAACGTCTTAAAAAGGCGTCCGGCAGGTTTTTTTCAAAGTTGCTGGTCATTATAACAACAATCTGCGCACCAGTATCTGGCCTTGGCACATTTTTATTCATCAGTTCGTTTATAGAAAAGGCGGTGTTTTCAATTTCAAACAACAAGTCGTTTGGAAAGTCGCGGGGAGCCTTATCTATTTCGTCGATCAACACAACAGAACTGCGTGGACTGTCTTCGAGTTCATCAAAATCAGCAAGGTCCTGCAGGTCTTTCAGTTTTTCATTCGCCATAATAGCGTCCTTTCCCCATGCCTGAAGAATAGCTTTGCCAAGCGCATTTAATTTTATAAAAGAATGCGCTGTAAGTGATGACGCAGTGGATTCTTTTTTAATGGTGAGCGATCCTGCATCGTGCTGATCGGTGTCTACAATTGTTTGGGTAACACTTGTGCTGATTTTTAATCGATCCTCATCATCAACATATCGCCGTTGAAAATGACGGACGGCGTCATAGTAATAAAAGAGATCTGTAGACCCACTTGTTGTTTTTGTGTTAAACACAAGTGGTTCTTTTATGAAGGCACACACACCGTTGCTGCTGCTTGATGATAACAGGTCTGCCACTTTGTAGGCCAGTTGGGTTTTGCCCGTTCCCGGTGCGCCGGTTAGCAACAGCGGCTTGCCCAGCCAAATGGCCATTTGTACCGCGGCTTCAAGGCCCTTATCATCCAGCACATAATACTTTGGCGAGTTATCTTGTTTTGTGCGTATACTTTTTAAATCAAACATATATTGGTATTTAAAATTTTATTGATGATATAAGTCGAGCATTTTTTGAAGGCCGCCTTCTACTTCCTGGTAATACAAATCGCCGGTAGAAATACCATTTAAATAAAGACTGATCAATTCCTCACACCGCATTTCTATATCTTCTATTTCATTATTATTCAGCCAGTCCTTAATGTCCTGTTTTGTTATTTTTGAAAATTTCGGAAGGTTATGTTCCCACTGAATATTTTTAATTCGTTCATGAAATTGATCCTCGGTAATATTGTTATTGGGCACATAGCGTAATATGCCAAAAAATAATATCCGCTTGTCGGTAGTAATACCGGCATTGAGTTCTTTATTTTTTTTGTAAAAGGAAACAATGAAATCTCTTAGCCGGTCGTTTTTCCACAAAGCACTTTCTATGAACCAGGAGACAGACATATAATCGATATTATTTTCCGTCATATACTGAACAATTCCCTGCGGCGTAATGTCTTTAGGCAGTAAAA
Source organism: Ferruginibacter sp. (assembly GCA_041742655.1). Lineage (GTDB taxonomy): Bacteria > Bacteroidota > Bacteroidia > Chitinophagales > Chitinophagaceae > Ferruginibacter. Next base: position 1,662 of record JBGSIG010000656.1, read on the forward strand.
ATTTTTTCCATTTCAGTTCATTAAAGATGGCGCTCTTAATGTATATCTCTGCTTTTTCAAACTCGGTGATTGTTTCGGGGATCAATGGCTTTATATTAATATTCTTCCAGACTTTTTCCCTGTCTTCAAATTCAATTTCCTGCCTTTTTACAAAGTAATGCGGCAGGTCGTTTTCGTGGCCGCTCAATACAAAAAACTGGATAGGTGCATCATCAATTGAAACACTGAATTCCTGGTTTATTTCGTGCCTGTTGCACAAAAAAATCTTATCACGCAGTACGTCTTTTTTCTGGATGGAAGCCTGGATGCGTTGAAGCGTAAAATTGTCGAGGCAATCAAGAATTTTTTTAGGAATCTCATTCTGTTCGTTATAATAAACAGTTTGAATCTGTGATTCAGCTATTTCTTTTTTCCATGCCGTAAGCAAAGGGTTTTCGTCGGCCGCAGCAGGCCCGCCTTTTAGCAGAATTAGCCGCTCAATATCCTTGCCGCTGTTCTTTTTTTTATTGGAGGCATCAAATTCCCAATAAGTAAAAGACCGGCCCGAATCAACACCATCTTTCTTTGCGTTAGAACCGTACTTATCACCCAATACCAACACATAGATATTGCAATTATTTACATCGTTGATACAGGTATTCAGCACATCTTTATCAATAGCGAGATAATCCTCCATTGCGGTTATATCATACAATTTATTTCGTGATTGTATTTCATGGAGAAATTTATCCCGAATGTCTTTAAACTCCATGTAAGGTGAAGACAAATAAACATTTAGCTTGTTCATCAAAAAATATTCAGTTTACAGATACTTTGTATCATTTATTTAGAAGTGTTTTCCTTTTTGCATTCTATTGACAAATACCGGCACCATTAAAAATATTGCTATCTAATGGTGCAAGTAAGCTTTGTGGTCTCAACGATCTTTTCAGGAATTGAATTTGGGGCAATGGGATATTTTCTTAATCGAAAAATCCGGGGTTACTAACTTTTACGAAATGTGCCAGATGGCGGCACAAAAAACATTGCTACACAAAGATAGTTTTATTACTGTCAAATACTACTGGGCATAATGGAGCGTAAGCTGTTTCATAAATTACTCATGCAGCATTTAAAATTTAAAATAAAAAGAAATAGAAAATGAAAAAATATTTAAAATAATGCAACCGACTTTAATAATTCGCTTGTGTTGTTAAAGTGCCTTTTGAACAATTTCCGCCGCAGATTTTATTTGATCCCAATCTTTTTTAATTTCATCTGCTGGCAAAAGATCAAATGGCATAAATATTTCCCTGGTAATGCGGTCGAGGCCGCGGAAAGGCTGGCTCGCTTTCCAGGTTGCGTTGGCGAAGCGTTCCAAAAGCTGTTTGTCTTTTTCGCTGATACTGTCATTTACAATCGACTTCAATATGTTAGAAGGGAGTTTGTTTTGAACCGTTGAAAGGTAACTTACTCCACATTCCAGGGCATAAAAACCGGCAACGTTGATGGCCACTTTTTCTTCCTTTGCACTTTTTTGTATTGAGGCTGTTTCTTCTTCTGGTGAAAGAAATGCAGGAGCAGGTTGGCTCTGGCCTTTATAATATGCAGCTTCCATATGTTGTGCCATCGCCATTGCGAATTGTTTGTCTTTCAGCAAATGGTTTATCTTTTCAAGTTGCATCTCTTTTGTTGCGTTACCAACAGCTTTAAGCGAATCCAGTAAAAATGCAGCAGCCGCTGAAACCTGGTCGGCATCTTTTTTAATTTCTTCTGCACTTAAAAAATTAGCCACAATAAAATTGTCCCTGGTAATACGTTGAAGGCTCCGGAAAGGTTGACCCGCTTTCCACGTTGCATTTGCAAAACGGTTTAGTAAAAATGCGCTATTTGAATCTAAAGTTTTATCGGTTATCTGCTGCAGCCAATACACCGGAGTTTTGCCATTTTGTTCCATTAATGCACCAATGCCACATTCCAGCGCATAAAAACCTGCCACGTTAATGGCAATTTTTTCTTCCTTAAAATTTCTTGTAATAAGGCTGTCGGAGCCTTCAAAAAATTCCGGTGCTTGTTGGTGCTGGCTTACATAATAGTTAGCGTCCTGTTTGCCAGCCACCACTAATGCAAAAGAGGTGTCCCGCAATAACCCATTTATTTTTGTAAGCTCTGTATTAATATTTTCTGTTTCCACCTTAATTTCTTGTTTATTATTCGATGTGCATGCATCTATGCAACACATCAATGCTAAACCTGGTAAAAGATAGATTAATTTCATAAAGAGTGCTTTTTAAATTATTATTGAATCAAAAAATTTGAAAGGAAACTTTTAAAAAAGAATTGCGATTGTAAATTATAACTTATATTTTTATTTACAATAAATTGATCTGATTGCGTGCTAAAACATCCCATCTCTTGCCACAATAAGATTTAATCCAATCTCTATTCAAAGTCACTGTTCAATTCCAATTTTTGTGCCATGGTCAAAATGAGCCCGGATTTGAAAAAGAGATTTTTGAGTGTTTGTTTTACTTAGAAATAGAATTAAAAAACAACTATAAAAAATATGTCGAATACCTAAAATAAATTTCATGAAAACTTCCAAAGAGTATTTTGATAAAATAGCCGGACAACTAAAAGTGTTTAACAAGAAAGCAGTTGAAGAAATATGTGATAAGATGATCGCTGAATTGTATGCGTCAGATGAGCATTTTGAAGCAAAATATGCGGAAAAAATGATGCAGCAATTGCGTGCTAAAAGAAGATTTCAATTAATGCAAAAAGTAGGAGATGTGTTAATTCAAACGGGGAGGCAAACTTTCAAAATCAGGCGGCAATATGCCCAGGCACTTATTGATCAGAACAATCTTACAGCCGCCATTGCAGTGTTGAAAGAGCTGGTGAACGATACGTCAAATAATGAAAACAACGGTGAAGAAGAACGGGAGGAGAATGTAGAGGCAAGAGGTTTATTGGGCAGATCATATAAGCAACTCTATACCAATGCAAGCAATCCAACCGTTGCCCACAATGTCAATTTTCTAAATGAGGCAATTAAGTTTTACCTGGATGTGTACACCAGCGAGCCCAACAAAAGAACCTGGCATGGAATAAATGCAGCAGCATTATTAGCGAGAGCAGGACGGGATAATATTGCTATTGAAGGACTTCTATCTTCATCCGACCTTGCGACTTCAATTTTAAACACAATAAAAGATAAAGGCGAAAAAGCAGACGCCTGGGATTTTGCAACCGCTGCGGAAGCTTGTGTAGCATTAAATGATCCGGCGGAAGCATTGGAGTGGATGAGTGGCTATGCCAGGATGCCCTATTGTGATGCATTTGAGCTGGCTAGTACATTGCGGCAATTGGAAGAGGTTTGGCAATTGGATACCAGTTCGGCAACCGGAGAACTGTTATTACCACTGCTGCGTGCTGAGTTGTTGAAGCGGGATGGCGGAAGCGTAACAATAAATGCGTCTGAAATATTGCAACAGAAAATAGATGAAGAAAAAACTTTACAAGCTTATAGGGCTTCAATTGAAAAACAGAAAAGCAACGATTCGAAAGTGATGCTTGAAAAAGTTTTTGGTGACGACTCTTTTAAAACGTATAAATGGTACATGCAGGGGGCAGACAGATGCCTTGCGGTTGCACGCATCGGCAGGGATTCTTCAAAAGGTTTTGGAACAGGGTTTCTTTTGCAAGGAAAGGTGTTACACGAATCTTTGGGAGAAGAACTTGTGTTAATTACAAATGCTCATGTGGTGAGTAATGACCCGTTACAAAAAGCGTTAAGTCCCGATGAAGCGATTGTTATTTTTGAAACGCTTAACAGGGATGAAGAATTTCGGGTATCTACAATTATCTGGTCTTCGCCCAGTAATGAGTTAGATGCCACTGTGCTGCGGTTTGAAGAAAATGGGCTCCAAAGATTGAAGGAGCTGACAAAAGATGTGAAGATCTATCCTACTTCAAAATATTTGCCAACCCTTGAACCTGGCGATTCACAAAGAGTCTACGTAATTGGCCATCCATTTGGAGGAACAATGCAATTATCATTTCAGGATAATATTTTATTGGACTACCAGGATGCAAAAATACATTATCGTACTCCCACTGAAGGGGGTAGCTCAGGCAGCCCCGTGTTTAATCAGCAATGGGATTTAATTGGATTGCATCATGCAGGCAGCGACGAAATGCCTTGCCTTAATGGCAAGCCTGGAACATACCAGGCAAATGAAGGAATTTGGATACAGGCAATAAGAAACCAAATATTTACTTAGTGTTAGGCTAAGTGGAAATTCACAATAATGAATGGTCCCATGTTTTACCATTGACCATTCACAAATAGAGACGTCAGTTTACTCTTAACACTGCCGAGTCTATTGTTTTGAAGTTCCTTCAATTTTTTTACATAATCAGCCCTTGCTTCAAATCTACCTCTTTCATCCTTGCTCTTATTACCGCATAGGTAATTTTTGAAAAAGGGTTATTGCTGCTGTCTTTAAGAGCATCAATTTCGCTCATACCATCGGGAGCAAGAATGCCAAATCCGCCGTAGTAAATTGGCTTCGAATTTACAATCAAATCATAGTCTGATTTGCGTGCCATTACCCAAAAGCCAGGATTGAGACAACTTACGAAATTTGTACTTAGCCCACCGCCCAATTCTTCTTTTGCTGTTTGCGTAAAGCCAAGTTTCACCGGTTGACTTTGAAATAACACGTCGGTGCCTTTATCAAAAAGACTGTCAAGCATACCACTAACACAATTCACTGCAGTTTCAGTAATTCCCGGAAAACCTATCAATGAGAATAGATCTTTTGCACCATCGGATTTGGCAAACGAAAATACTTTCTGCCACCATTTCGGCTCCTCATGTTTAACAACCTTTAAGGATATTTGCCCTACACCACCCGGTAATGAAATAGGTTTATTGCCCAATGACTGATCAGTGCTTTTCTTAAAATCTTTTGAATCAGATTTTTTACCTTTTATTTCGTTAAATAAATCAAGCCCGCCATTAACGCAGTAAAAAAGCTTTTCCAGCGGCCCTAACTTTTGTTCCTGGCCTATCTGCAATTGCAAAGTGGCTTTTGTATCCTTGTCAATATTTTCATTACTGCCAATTTTAAACCCGTCAAAATCAAGCAGCATGTTAACATCAGGTTTATCTGAGCCGCCCGCCAGCGTCGGCGCTACCTGGCTTGTATTTACTATTCGCTGATCGCCATCCGATAATTGTAGCAGAATAAATTGATTGTCGTTTGCTGAATTGGCTTCGCCACTTTCAAAAATGTTTTTTTTGTCTTTTGAAGTAGATTTTACCGACGCAACCTGTTGCTCAAATTTAGCCTGGTTGAAATAGCCGTTTTTGTCGCCTGATTTAAATGTGTCCATAATCTTTGATTTATTTTAGTGATTAAATTTTTTCTGTTAGTAAAGAATTAAATATCCACCCAATTGTTTTCACACTTCTTAATTTACCGGCCTGTTTTAAAAGAACATCCTGCGGCTTGTCTACAAGGTAAACCTTCCTCCATTGGCCATTCGTTTCAATTAACCCAACCTCGTAACCAACAGGCAACTTTTTTATTATAGGCGAATTGGTGGAAAATGATGCCCTTAGATTAGTGCCGGTGGTATTTACCTTAAATATTTTTCCTATATTATTTGTAACACCGAATACGTTTGTTTTAAACATATCCCATGGAAATGCCGGGCCCGGATCTGGTTTCCTTGCTGTTGAAATATCGTCGTGCCCTACTGCAGCCACCAAATGAAAGGTTTCAAAAAGTGCCTGGCAAAGTTTATATAAAGCGGTAAGTTGGGCCTGCGGGTAAATGAACCAGTGATGATTGTCTTTACCTGTCCAGAACTTATGCTTATGATCTGCCTTTACAATTTTGGTACTATCTGAAGCTGGATAAGTTTTATAAATGGTGTTCATATTTTTATCCTTGCCAATAGCCCTTCTAAAACTGCCGTTACTTAATTTTTCTACAAATCCCGGATTTACGATTTCAATTCCTATGGAATGTGCATTGAAAAAATCTACGCCATCCCATGTACTGGTACCGGCATGATTGGCCTTTCGGTTAAAAGGAACCAGTTGGGTAATGGTTCCATCATAATCCAACACAACATGTGCAGCAATCCTGTCAGGGTTCATTTGTGTATTCATAAACCAATCTACAGCAGACCGGGCTGTGTCTGTGGCTGTGTAGTGAAGTACGATGTAATCAGGATCAATTTGATCTCCTGCATTTGCCGTTTTTGAAATAACAATTTTTTCGGTAGCAGTTTCGGCTTCAAGCCAATTATTTTTTATGAACATAATCTTGATATTTTGATTTGTAAAAAATCACCCTGCATTGGTTTTAAAACCAATATTAAATTGCTTTTTTGTTGGGCAGTGCTACCGTCAAGATAAGCATGGCTTGTAGATAGTATATTGGAGGTTTAAAAAAATCCGGATCGCAACCTGCATTATTATTTCAATCTTTTTTATAGATGCTACACATTGTTAAATCCTATAAAAGCATTGGCACTACTTCTAATAAAAGATTGCTTTATAAAACACCGTTAAAATTATTTCTATTAAAGTGGGGGGAGAGGGTCGACTACAAATTAACTAAAAATATGTAGCTCTAAAAATATAAGTTCTTTCTTTTAAATGCAAGTGTATCAAATTTTTTATTTCCTTTTTTTGAAGCGGTACCATTAAATGACGCTTAGTGTTGCCGTTAAGGCATTCAGACGTTTTTTATTTCTTTTATACTTCAACGTCTCGACGCCCTAACGGAGGCGACAAACAAAAGCCCTAAAAATATCACAGTAAAAATACACAGCGTCAAGAGCAATTAATAGCGAATGCACAGTTGCTTTATTTTTATGGATGCATCAGGCAGGAATAAAAATTAGCCCAGCCAACTGGCCAAATGTTGCGAAATAATAGTGCTTTCCACCATAAATCCGTCATGGCCGTAGTTACTGTGTATAGCCATAAGTGTGGCGTTGGCGAGATGGCTGGCTAAAAATTCCTGTTCGGTAAGGGGGCAAAGAATGTCGCTGGTGATACCAACTATAAGCGTTCGCTGCCCGATGTTTTCTAACACAGGAATTAATTGTCCTCCCCGGCCTCGCGCCAAATGATGGCTATCCATACTTTTGGTAAGTAGCCAGTAACTGTACGCATTAAAACGTTTCACCAGTTTATGGCCCTGGTATTGTATGTAAGCAGATGCTTTGTAGTTGTCTAATTTTTCAGCATCGCTGTCAGTTTGTTGCTGTACCATGATGCCATAGTTGCGGTAGGTAAGCATGCCAATAGCACGGGCAGCCATTAAACCTTTGGCACCTGCATCCGGTGACGGGCTTTGCCAACTGCTATCTGCTTCAATAGCGAGGCGCTGGGCCGTATGTGTTGCAATGCCCCAGGCACTTTCCGTTGGCGAAGTAGCCAATAGAAATAAGTTATCAATTACATTATTTTCAATTACGCACCATTCCATTGCCTGGTATCCGCCCATGCTGCCGCCCATTAATAAAAATATTTTTTCAATGCCCAGGTGTTGGCGCAACAATATATGCGCCTGTACCATATCACGAATGGTAATAAGCGGGAAACTATTAAAATAAGGTTGCCCTGTAGCTGGGTTATTGCTCAGCGGGCCGGTGCTGCCATAACAGCTACCTAAAATATTGGCGCAAACAATAAAATATTTTTCAGGGTTTATCACGTGCCCGCTTCCCACAATACCGTTCCACCAGTCAGCCGCATCCGAATTGGCTGTAAGGGCGTGGCATACCCATACTACATTGCTTTTTTCAGCGTTAAGTAAACCATAAGTGGTGTAGGCAATTGTAAGTTCAGGCAGTGTGCCGCCGCCTTCCAGTGTTATCGGATGTGGGTAATGAAAAAATTGCATTAAATATATTGAGTATTCATCTGTTGAAATGCAAAGTAAAGGGTTGCAGGAATTATATTTGTAAAAAATTTTATCATGATAGAAATAACTTTAAACCGCGTTGAAGGCGATTGTGGCTTTGAAGCTACTGATTCCAAGGGACATACAATAAAAATGGATACCAGTCCGGAAACCGGCGGTGTTAATTTTGGCGTACGGCCAATGCAGGTATTGCTTATGGGCCTTGGTGGCTGCAGCGGTATTGATATTGTGATGATCCTTAAAAAACAACGCCAGACGGTAAAAGATTTTTCTATGAAAATAGAAGGTGAAAGGAATATCGGCAAAGAAGCTACCACCTGGAAGGATGTGAAAATAATATTTGAATTAACGGGCAACATTGATGAAGAGAAAGCTTACCGTGCCTGCGAATTATCAATGAATAAATATTGTTCTGTTGCAGAAACGCTTCGGCTGGGCGGCACTAACTTAACATGGGAGATGCGGTTGAAGAAATAGGTGACCCACCTATCTCTCCACCGCGGCGGAAGGGATATGGAGGAGATTGTTGCTATGATCGGTACGAAGTTAGAAACTCTATCTTCGAGTTCCTTCTCCTTTGGAGAAGGGGTAGGGATGAGGTGAAACCAACACCTCCAATAAAATTCCACAAAAAAATAAAGAGTATTTTGTCCCGGCTAAATCACCGCTATGTGGGATGTGTTTGCGCTCATCATTACGATAGCATATCAGAACGTCCTCTTGCACAATTATTTTTATTCCGGCTTTAATGCCCCTGTTAAAATTTCCTCCTGATAAATCAATTGCGTTTAGTAAAAAACTATCTTGCCAAGGTTTTGTATCTGTTTGGTAAGATGCCCCAAAACGTTGTGTGAAAAAAGTATGCACAAATAAAATAAAGCAAACAACAGGTTGCTTTACTGCCAAAACAGTAAACAAAAAACCATAAACAAAAAACAAAATGAATCCTATTACAAAAGCGATAAGAATACAAACTGAACGCACCGGGGAAATGGAACATGCTACACCCATGTTTTTAACAAGTAGTTTTTGTTATAATAATGCCGAAGAAATGCGTGCCGCATTTGCAGATGAAACAGATGCTAATATTTACAGCCGCTTTAGTAATCCCAATATTACTGAGTTTATAGATAAAATGGTTGCACTCGAAGGTGCAGAAGCAGGCTTTGCCACAGCTTCGGGAATGGCAGCGGTATTTGGTTCGTTTATGACTTTTTTAAAAAACGGCGATCATTTATTATCCTGTAGTTCGGTATTCGGCAGTACGGTAACGGTACTAAATAAATACCTTCCAAAATATGGCATTGAAGTAAGTTATGTAGCAGCCGATAAACCAGAAGAGTGGGAGGCAGCTATAAGGCCGAATACAAAAATGATTTATTTGGAAACACCTACCAACCCGGGACTGGATATTATTGATCTGGCATTTGTTGGGCAACTGGCAAAAAAGCATCAATTGTTGTTAAATGTAGATAATTGTTTTGCAACACCTGTTTGCCAAACACCTATTGATTTTGGTGCTGACCTTGTAATACATTCCGCCACCAAATGGCTCGACGGGCAGGGGCGTGTGTTGGGTGGTGTTGTTGTAGGCAAAAAAGAACTGATACACGAAATTTATTTATTCTGCAGAAGCACCGGTCCGGCATTGTCACCTTTTAACGCATGGATATTGAGTAAGAGCCTTGAAACATTGGATGTACGTATGGAGCGGCATGCAGCAAATGCCCTGCACATTGCTAAAATATTAGAAGGGCATCAAAAAGTAAATTGGATAAAGTATCCGTTCTTGCCAAGCCATCCGCAACATGCCATCGCTTTAAAACAAATGAAAAACGGCGGCGGATTAGTATCTTTTGATTTGAAAGGTGGCTTAGAAAGTGGCCGCAGTTTTTTAAATAGGTTGAAAATGCTAAGCCTTACTGCCAACCTGGGCGATACCCGCAGCATTGCATCGCATCCCGCCAGCACAACACATGCTAAACTAACCGAAGCCGAACGCCAGGCGGTAAACATAACGCCGGGGCTTATACGCATATCTGTAGGGCTTGAACATGCAGACGATATTTTGCAGGATATTTTGCAGGCGCTGGATGGCTGTTAGGGTTAAGGGTGTGTTGGTGAGTTGTGTCTTCGTGAGTTGTGAGTTTTTTCAACCATTACCGAGGGTATTCCTGTAAATTCCAAGGTTAAAAAATCACTGCCAAAAAATCAGTGTGATTTCTTTACGGATAACAATTATTTTCTATTTCTATTTCAATTTTGTGATGTAAGCTTGTAATATTTTTTTTGGGGCAATACCCTTT
>JBGSIG010000657.1:0-3671 GCA_041742655.1 Ferruginibacter sp.
TGAGTAAGAGACCTGCTTGGAAAGACACACTTCAATAAATAGACAAATAAAAATCTGCTTAATTTTCAATAATGGATTTACTAAATTTGAAAAGTATTTAACGGAGGGTTCTTTGCAGTAATTTTTTCTTTGATGTGACTAATTAAATAACCCACCGCGACAAAAAATAAAGAATAAATTGATGCATGTTTCAAATGTGCGTCAATACCACCGGAAAATTGGTTAAAACCAAGGTTGACAACGAAACATTCATTTAATTATTTAGTAATGATTACTGTTATCATCCCGGCATTAAATGAAGAAAAAACAATTGGGCATGTAGTGAGGCTTGCCAAAAACTCCCCTCATGTAACGGAAGTAATAGTAGTGGATGATAAGTCATTTGACAAAACAATTGACGAAGCCAAAAAGGAAGGGGCATCTGTAATTACAAGTACTAAACTGGGAAAAGGGGCCTCGATGAAGGACGGAGTTTTGTATGCAAAAAATCACCTGATTGTCTTTTTGGATGCAGATATTACTAACTATCCCGAAAACATAGTTCAGCTGCTCGCTGAACCTATCATCAGTGACAAAGCAGATTTTTCTAAAGCCTCTTTCTCGAGGCAGGCAGGAAGGGTTACTGAATTAGTAGCAAAACCATTACTTTCTATTTTGTATCCCGGCTTTCCTTCTTTCTGGCAGCCACTGAGCGGTATGATTGCCGGGAAAAAGGAACAATTTGAAAAAATACGCTTCGAAGAAGGCTACGGGGTTGACATAGGAATATTGATAGACATGCACAGGATGGGTGCAAGAATTGAAGAAGTAAGTATTGGCCACATAGAGAACAGGATGCAGTCACTGGAACAATTAGGAAAAATGTCGAAAGATGTGGCGTCAGTTATTCTAAAAAAATCAAAACACAAGGAAGAAAACAATTATGAAACCCTTGAATTCATTCAACTCATTAGAGAGCAAATGGAATTTGCCATCAGGGAAAGCTCCAAAGAGCTAAAAAAGATTGCCATTTTTGATTTGGATAATACTTTTTTAAGAGCAAGCTTTATACATACTGCTGCTGCTAAATTCAATTTTACGCAAGAATTGATTGACATTGTAACTTCTCAATTCAATCCTTTTATAAGAACCAAGCAAATTGCCCATTTATTAAAAGGCAAAAATATAAGTGAATTATTAAAAGTAGCAAATGAAATACCAGTCACCAGCAATGCACAGGAAACCATAAAGGTTTTAAAGGAAAATGGTTTCGTGGTTGGGTTAATGTCTGACAGTTATGATTGTATTACAAACCATTTTAAAAACAAGTTTTCTTTTGATTTTTCACTTGCAAATGAACTTGTGTTTTCAAAGAGCGTTGCAACGGGTGAAGTAATGATTCCCTCCTTTTTCCTTTTACACGAAGGCAGTGTCTGTAATCATGAATATTGCAAAACACATGCCCTGATAGATATCTGCAATCATTTTAAAGTACCGGTTTCTGACACCCTTGCAATTGGCGATGGTGAAAACGACATTTGCATTATTAAAAAATCCGGCATTGGCATTTCATTTTGCTCTACAAATCATTTATTAGACACTGTTGCCGATTTTGTAATTAAAGAACCGGATTTTAATTTATTAATTCCTATTATTGAATAACATAGTCAGCATTAGCCCCGCGTTGTTTTCGCCTAATACACTTCTATAAAAATGCATTTACTGCGAAACTACGCTGTCGAATAATCTACAATCCTTAAACAAATGTAAAGGCTGTTATATTTACCAACGACAGATGTATTAGATTTGAAAAACATTCTATGTCGGTGTTTCACGGGTACAGCTTTTTCTTTGAAGTAAATACAGTGAAAACTGCCGATACACAAGCATATGCTTTAAATCCCCGCAGTTGAATACACTTGCAATAATTAAACAAATAAAAGGCCGCATATTTTTTCACTAATAGTTTATTACATTTAAAAAGAATTTTACGTTTTGGTTTCAAGGTTACAGCTTTTTCTGTAAAGTGATTACTATCAAAATACCGCCGTAACAAAATATCAGAGAAAGCCGTTCTTCCATTTTTGGGCGATGGCAATGGCTGTCTCCAGCATATGTGGTTCCCATTTTTCTATTTCCCAGTCTGTGTTTGATAATATAGATGATTTAAGAAGGTGTAAAGCCTGTGGGTAATCCTGGGCGGTTTCTAAAATATTTGATAGCACAGCCTGCTCTTCATGAAATAGGTTGTCTTGTAAAGGCTCGGTTGGAGTATAAAGGATTGCAGGAAGAAAGTCATTTTCTGATGTGATATGCTGTCGGTTAATTTCTTTTTTTACAATGCGGTCCATTTGTATAAAATCTTGCTGAAACAACGCTCTGCTCTGCATTGTGTTGAGCCCGTTGCTTAACTGCTCCAGCACCACAAATTTTAAAAAAGGGCATTTGCGGATACTCAGTTTCAGCAAATGAAAAACTTCGTCAGGAACTGCATCATCATGTGTGTCTCTTCTTATTTTTCTATTTGGCATGATGCCTGAGTTTTCCCAGCTTCCACCTGAAATATGGATTTCTCTCACCCGGTGAAGCGGGTACAAATCAATAATGTCATCAAATTTAATATTGAAATTATGTAGCTGGCAATACAAATTATGCAGGTCCATGATAATAAAACCATTTACCGGTTCCATCAGTTGATCCAAAAATTCACCATGCCGCTTTACATCATCCAACGAATAAGAAAATGCAAGGTTCTCTAATCCCACAGGGCATTGGCACACATCGCAAATTCGCTTTAACCTGTCACGGCCAATGTTCAGTATTGTATTGTTAAATGGTACAGGAAGTGGGGCGCCGTGGTGAAAATTTTCACCCGTCATAAATCCAAAGTGTTCAGAAATATGATCAAACTTAAAGGTGCTGCTTATTTTGTTTAAATGTCCCAGCCAGGCCTCTTGTTCTTTTGACCACCTTCCTGAAAAAAGTGAGAAATAAACTCCATGGCCAATCAGCCTTTTTTCTTTGCCAAAAGCATACAGTAATTCGGTGAACCAATCAGGGATATCCCGGTATTTATAAAGTGTATCAAAAGACCATTCTATCGCTTCCACTTTTTCAGACTGGAAAAGCGGCAATGCGGCGGATAAAATATTTTCATCCAGGTTACACGATATGGCAGATAAAACTTCAGGCATAATCTAAATGAAAAGAAAAAATTATGAACCATAAATATTTTATCCCATGCCGCATCCAGGACAGCCAGCCGGGTTGCTTTCTACTTGTTTTTTTTCTGTAGTATTTTTTTTCATTTCCGCAGCAGAGGGTTTTTCGCAGGAACTGTTGATGGCTCCTACAGTAACCGCTATCATAATTGCCCGGAGAAGTGTTTTAGAAAGTTTCATTATCTTTTTATTTTAAATGCTTGTAAGTAATATTGATAACCTTGACAAGAATCTTTGTAAAAGGGTTGCATCAAAAAATATACAAGTGAAAAGAGAAAAGATATCTTGCCCAAATTAGGCACATGGCTCTGTTCTGTGTCTTTTTGTTACAATGCCTGCAAATTAAAAACTCTCCGAAATTGTAGTTCAGTAACGTGTAGGCACAGGACAGAGTCCTGCGCTTACAAAGGATGAATTCATCAATAAAAATCCATCACCTTTTCAACAACGCATAACACTGCTTTACAATTT
>JBGSIG010000658.1:0-3256 GCA_041742655.1 Ferruginibacter sp.
TAAATAAGCCGATGCAATCCCTCACAAACTTCGCATCGCTTTTTTTTTACAATAACTTTCTTTTTAATTTTGATAAATGAAAAAAATATTTTTTTCGGTTATTATTTTGATCGGTCTAAAAGGTTGTACGGCTCATGATAATTCCACAAGTGTTGCGTCCGAAACTGACACAACAACCACCGTTGCAATAAAAAATGATTCTTTTTTTCCAGTAACGGCATTTCTAAAAGGCCAAATGGTTTTGTTGGATTCAATAGAAGTGACGCCGTTGCATACAATTAAAGTCAATCATAAAACTGATTCTATTTGGCTCAAAAAAGGTGACCTGGTTCCATTGCTGACAGATTTTCTTTCGCCCGAAATTAAAGAAACCAATCTTATCCATTATTTTAAGGAGACCTCTTTTGAAGATCAAACCCTTAATGCTATTACAATGACGTACGAGCCGTCAACCACAATACCCGATTCCATTTCATTAAGGCATTGGGATATTTATATTAACCCGGAAACAGGAAATATAGTTAAAGTGTATATTGTAAAACAGTTTAAAAAAAGCAACGGCATTATTACACAACAGTTGACGTGGAAAGCAAATAAATGGGCAATGATTACTACCCTTTTTAGTAAACCAGGTGATAGTACTGAAATTTTAAAGGAAGATAAGTTTATCTGGAACTTTAACGAATAAGCGCTTTACAAAAACTTCCGGCGTATTAACAGGGCCAACTTAAGCAAATGACACAAAAAGAATTTGCTGTAATAGCATCTACTATTCCTTTACAACCCGGCATCTACAAATACTATGACGTAGAAAACGAGTTGCTGTACGTAGGTAAAGCAAAAAGCCTGCGTAAGCGAGTGAGCTCGTATTTTTCAAAGACGTATATCAATTACAAAACACAAGAACTGGTTAACAGAATCCGGAGAATTGAGTTCACTATTGTGAACAGTGAACAGGATGCTTTTTTACTGGAGAATTCACTCATAAAAAACTACCAGCCACTTTTCAATATCAATTTAAAAGATGATAAAAGCTATCCCTTTATTGTTTTTAAAAACGAGCCTTTCCCCAGAGTTTTCTTTACCAGAAGAAAGATAAATGATGGTTCGCAATACCTTGGCCCCTACACATCCGTGGCTAAGGTGAGAGAGCTATTAGATTTTATAAAACAAAATATACCACTAAGAAATTGCAAATTAAATCTTTCTCCATCCAATATCGAAAAAAAGAAATTTAAAGTTTGCCTTGAATATCATTTAGGAAATTGCAAAGGACCCTGCGAAGGATTACAGAATTTACAGGACTATGATGACGGGCTTCAGCAAATAAAGAATATTCTAAAAGGCAATCTTACGCCAGTGATCCAACACTTTAAAATAGAAATGCAAAAAAAAGTGCAGGGCCTTGAATTTGAAAAAGCCTCAGTAATAAAGAAAAAATTGGATCACCTGCAGGAATATAAAGCAAGTTCCACCGTGGTAAATGAACGCACAGGAACCGTAGACGTATTTGCCATTTTACAGGAAGATGATACGGCTTATGTAAATTATTTGGCAGTGAGCAATGGCAGCATTGTACAAACAAAAACCATTACATTAAAAAAGAAGCTGGACGAAACTATAGAAGAAGTATTAAGCTTTGCCATTGCTCAATTAAGAGAATCATTTAACAGTGAGGCTAAAGAAATAATTATCCCATTTACAATCAATTATCTGCAACCCGACATAATAATTACAGTACCACGTGCCGGCGATAAGAAAAAATTACTGGAGCTATCTGAAAAAAATGTAAATTATTTTAAAGAAGAACTTCGCAAAAGGAGATTGTTATTATTAGAAGATAAGACGGCACCTGAGATAAAAGCTGTTCTATTTCAATTACAGAAAGACCTTCAACTAAAAGAATTGCCAATTAATATTGAATGCTTTGATAATTCAAACTTCCAGGGAAGCTACCCTGTATCTGCAATGGTAAGCTTTAAAAATGGCCAGCCAAGTAAAAGCGACTACAGAAAGTTTAATGTAAAAACAGTTAAAGGAATCAATGATTTTGCAACCATTTCAGAGGTTGTATACCGTCGCTATAAACGGCTACAAGAAGAAGGAAAGCCATTTCCCCAGTTGATTATTATAGACGGGGGCAAAGGGCAGCTAAGCGCCGCAATGGAAAGCATTCGAAAATTAAACCTTAATGGTAAAACCACTTTGGTAGGTTTGGCAAAAAATGTAGAGGAACTTTTTTTTAGCGGCGATACCGAATCACTAAAATTACCATGGAATAGTGAAAGTCTTAAACTGATACGCACAATAAGAGATGAAGTTCACAGGTTTGGCATTGGTTTTCACCGCGACCAACGCAGTAAGGGAAGCATTAAAAATGAACTGGAAGAAATAGTAGGTATTGGGAAGACCACGATAGATACTCTGTTAAAAAAATATAAATCAGTAAAAAACATAAAAGAGAAATCTTTAGAAGAATTAACGTCTGTTGTGGGTGCTTCTAAGGCCGGCATACTTAATACTTACTTTAAGAGATAAAGATTAATATTCAACTATAAGACAAAAAAAAGGGCCAGGATAAAAATCCAGCCCCGTTTTAAAATCCAATATCCTATGAAAAACCGAGGTAAATATATACAAGTATTTCTATCTAATTTATACCCTAAACAGGGTATTTCTCAACCGGTAAGTTTCATTGAGTAAACGGTAAAAAATCGGTATTAACCCGTAAAATGACTCCTCCTTCATGTTCACTATTTGTCGATATATTGATTGGCTGACGCTGAAGTTTTTAAGGAACTTACCCATTAAAACTTAGCGACAAACAAAAACCCCTTCAAATTAATGAAGGGGCTTGCAAAAAAATTTAGATAGTTATATTAATAACTCCACAAATCTTGTTCGTAGTTAAACAGCTTTTCTTTCACTCTCTCTCCTTCGAGTAACTGAAATACTCCGTTGTCCTTTAAGCCGGGCATTGCAGCAAAAGGAAGATCAAAAGGATTGTCCAATGTACTCTTAATGATCCGGGCACTGAACATTCTTGTTTCAAACAATTCTTCCCAGCTCATTCTTGCTCCTATATTTTTACCGTTATAAATTTCATACTTGGCAAAAATTGGGCGCATATCAGGATAATATACCCAGAACATATTGGCGGTTCCAACAAACCCACCTTCGGTGTTATATATATTCCTCATTGGAGCTATTCCCAAAATACGCCAAAATAATCTTGAACTTTCCTTATCAAAAACAA
>JBGSIG010000659.1:0-1616 GCA_041742655.1 Ferruginibacter sp.
GTTCGGATTAATGTGCAAAGAATTGGCTGAATTATGCGGCATGGATAAAGTCTTAATGATGAACTCCGGGGCCGAAGCGGTTGAAACGGCAATTAAAATGGCGAGGAAATGGGGTTATGAAATTAAAGGTGTGGAAAAAGATAAGGCTGAAATAATCTGTTTTAACGGAAATTTTCACGGACGCACTACGACTATTATCAGTTTTAGTGATTCAGAGAGTAGTTATAAGAATTTTGGCCCGCTAATGCCTGGGTTCAAATTAGTGGAATACGGTAATTTTGAAGCACTTCAAAATGCAGTAACAAAAAACACAGTAGCAGTATTGATTGAACCAATTCAGGGAGAGGGGGGTGTAATTATTCCTCCGACAGGTTACTTAAAGAAAATCCGAGAACTTTGCACGAATGAAAAAATATTGATGCTTGATGATGAAATCCAAACCGGATTTTACAGAACGGGGAAGCTTTTTTGTATAGAACATGAAGGAGTGCAGCCTGATGCATATATACTTGGAAAATCTTTAGGTGGCGGGATTATGCCTGTTTCTGCTGTGGTAGCTAAGCATGAAGTCATGAGTGTCTTCACGCATGGAACACATGGCAGTACTTTTGGCGGCAATCCTTTAGCATGCGCAATTGCAAGAGAAGTTATTAAAATACTGAATGAAAGTGAAATACGAGACAATGTGGCTAAAATAGGCGAATACTTTGAAAAGGGCTTGAGGTCTGTTAATTCAAAAATAGTCACAGGTATCAGAGCAAAAGGTATGATGCTTGGTGTTGATATAGATCCGGCATATGGCAAAGCTAAAAAAGTTTGTAATGAGCTCGTGCTGCATGGTGTTTTATCAAAAGATACAAGAGATCAAACAATACGATTCGCGCCGCCTTTAATAATCAGCCAAAAAGAAATCGACTGGGCGCTTGAGCAGATAGTAAAGGTATTTTAAGAACTAAGCGTCAATACCTCTTAACGCTTTTTCGTCTTTATAATAATGACCAAATTGATTGTTTAAAAAATCTCTTAGTGGAATATCTTCGCATTTTATAAAACCGGACTTTTGTTTTAATTTTTTATTTAATACCAAATCAAGAGGCGTACATATGCCCGATGCGGTAGTGACCTGAATCGCAGAAAAATGGTGCTTGCCGATCATTGTATTATACACGGTGCTGGCATAGGTTCTTTGTTTAAATTTATTTTGAGAATTGCCATTTATGGCAACAAATATAAGACATTTATCCTGTGCTGTAGTAGTGATACTTCTGTCTAAAATATTTCTTAGATGCTCCCTGTCAGAATGAAATTTCAGATCCTGTAATAAAAACAAAATTAGATCTCTATGTCCGGGATAACGGATACTTTTATAATCAAGTTTTTTTACTCTTTTATATAAAGTCTCACACAGGGACCCAAGACCGCCTGAAGTGTTGAAAGCTTCATACTCTGAACCATCGAATGAAAGTCTTTCGTAGCCTTCAAGTGCGAGTAATTTTATTTTTTTGCCAAAATCTATTGCATCACAATGATTGCAATACTCATTAATCAGGCCTTCTGTTGACCAGTTAAGATTGTACTTAAGTCGGTTACTTGGGAAAATTGGAAGAGCGCCGACC
>JBGSIG010000660.1:0-1847 GCA_041742655.1 Ferruginibacter sp.
ATTAAGCTTCCATATTTTTTATCATCCACTCCGCTTGTGAATCCGCTGTTTGTTCTGTAATTACTTTGTTAGCTATTTTGCCCTGGCCTTTTACAATTGATTCTGTTACATAAGAATGCTCAATGGCTTCATTTTCCTTCATGCCAAATAATTTTATCAACGGTACCATTTTATCGCTGCCAAAATGTTTAAACAGCGGCTCGTCCATGGCACTAAAAACAGGAATGTTGGTTAGTTGCCAATTGTGCACCAGTTCCAGTTCGTTTTCGTTCAGCGGATAATGTTCTAAAAATACCGGCAGATGATTTTGCAATTTCGTTTTATCAAATGTGGCAGCGAATAATATTCTTGATTCGTCAATTTCATTTTGTGTGAAAAACGCTTTGTATGTTTCTTCGGTCTGTCTGAACCATGCAATAAAAATTGCACCCGGTTGTGTTTTTGCCAATTGCAGGCATGCGTTCATTTTCCCGGTTGAATTGATGTATACTTTATCGTTAAAAATGGCATTGGTTTCGGTTCCTTCTTTTTTGCCGAATAGATTTGATAACATATTGTTGGTTGAGGCTGCAAATTAATAAAACATAATGGAGTCAACCAAACCCAGCATTTTTTGTTTTGTATCTTTGCAACACAGTTAAATGATACATGGCCAAAGTAAAAGAATCTCCTTCAGAAGATATAATCAGCAAAGAATTTATTGAAGTGTTTGGTGCAAGGGAGCACAACCTTAAAGACATTGATATAAAAATCCCTAAAAACCAACTAGTGGTTTTTACCGGGGTAAGCGGCAGCGGTAAATCATCGCTGGCATTTGACACCATTTACAACGAAGGGCAGCGCCGCTATATGGAAAGTTTTAGCGCTTACGCCCGCCAGTTTGTGGGTGATATGGAACGGCCGGATGTGGATAAGATCACAGGGCTTAGCCCCGTAATTTCTATTGAGCAAAAAACCACCAATAAAAATCCCCGAAGTACAGTTGGCACCATCACGGAAATTTATGATTTTCTGCGTTTGTTGTATGCAAGAGTGGGAGAGGCTTACAGCTTCAACACCGGCAAAAAAATGGTGAAGTTTAGCGAAGAAGAAATTGTAACTAATATCTTTTTAAAATTTAAAAATAAAAAAATAAGCCTGCTGGCACCGTTGGTGCGTGGCCGCAAAGGGCATTACAGGGAACTGTTTGAAGACATCCGCAAAAAAGGATATTTAAAAGTGCGCATTGATGGCGAAGTGAAAGACCTTGTGCCAAAAATGCAAATTGACCGGTATAAAATTCACGACATTGAAGCTGTGGTGGACAGGTTAGCTGTAACGGACGATATGAAAGTGCGGCTGAGCCAGAGTGTACAAAAAACTTTACAGGTGGGTAAGGATCTTATGTTTTTATTGATCAATGATGATAATAAAACGGTTCAGTATAGCAAACAATTAATGTGTGAAGATACCGGTATCAGTTACGAAGAACCATCGCCGAATGCATTTTCATTTAATAGCCCCTATGGAGCCTGCCCTACCTGCAAAGGCCTGGGTACAGTATATACGATTGACATGGAGGAAGTGCTTCCTGATAAAACAAAAAGCATAAAGAATGGCGCTATTGTGCCGCTGGGCGAAGAAAGGGACGCCAGCGTATTTCAGCAGGTTTCGTCGTTCGCAAAAAAATATAAAATCAATTTAGATAAGGCATTGAAAGATCTTCCACAGGAACAAGTGGACTTACTCTTGTATGGCGATCAGCAAATTAATCCTGCGCTTGAACTGGACCTCAGCGATGAAACTGTTCCTATGGAATACACTGGGAGCTTCGAAGGCATTATCCCAATGCTGAAAAGATGGTTTGC
>JBGSIG010000661.1:0-2121 GCA_041742655.1 Ferruginibacter sp.
TTTACTAGTGCTATGTTAAGAATAAACTGACGTATCGATTTGTGACCCGATAGCTATCGGGTGGTGAATGGTCAATGGTGAAAGACAGGCCAGCCTCTATCGCAAATTCACACTTAACTTAACACTAGTCATGTTTCCCCAGCACAACAATTACTATTTCGCCTTTCACTGGTTTGGCATTAAAATGATCGTGCACTTCCTGCAGGGTGCCTCTTTTATTTTCTTCAAATTTTTTTGTGAGTTCCCTGCTTACACAACATTGTCTTTGCGCTCCAAAGTATTCAATAAAGTCGTTTAAGGTCTTTACAAGCCGCATGGGGCTTTCATAAAAAACCATAGTTCTTTCTTCTTCCGCCATTCTTTTTAAGAAAGTTTGACGCCCCTTTTTCAGCGGCAAAAAACCTTCGAAACAAAAACTATTTATTGGCAAGCCGCTGTTTACCAATGCGGGTACAAAGGCTGTAGCTCCAGGCAAACATTCTACCTTAACGTCCAATTTTACGCACTCCCTTACCAGTAAAAATGCGGGGTCACTTATTCCGGGTGTTCCTGCATCAGTCAACAATGCCATTGTTTTGCCACCCTGTAACTGTTCAGCTAAATGATGAATTATTTTATGTTCGTTGTGCTGGTGATAAGGCGTGATTGGCTTTTGAATTTGATAATGTTGCAGCAATACAGAGGAAGTTCGGGTATCTTCTGCTAAAATTAAATCAACCGATTTTAAAATATCGATGGCCCGAAAAGTAATATCAGCCAGGTTACCGATGGGCGTGGGAACAATGTAGAGCATAATAATGATGTGCTAATTTTTTCAAGCTCAACAGTTTTTGACCAAATAAAGCCGGCTGTGTGTTTAGCAAATTTGTTGATTAGCCAATTGCTACCTCAAACATTTCCATTACCTGGTTGGCCAACAGCTTTTTCGCTGCTTCTTCTGCAATTTGTTTTGCAGCTTCCGGCGTAGCCGCTTCAACCTGTAGCGTAATATTTTTGCCAATTCTAACATCCTCAATTCCCGTTAAACCCAAATTTGCAAGTCCTCCCATTACGGCCTTGCCCTGGGGATCTAACAATTCTTTTAATGGCATTACTTTAACCTGTGCTGTATAAATCATAGTGAAGTTTTATTTTTAAGTGCCAAAGATAAAATAATGTAGGCAATGAACACCACTGGCACGGCAAGCCATTTTAGTAAAACAGCTGAAAGTATCGTTATAACTACCAATATTACTTTTGGTACATTATTCTTTAAAGTGTAATCTTTAAATTTCATAGCCATCATGGGCAATTTGCTAACCATTAGCCAGCTCAATATTAGAATAACCGCATACAAAAACCATTTGTTGAGTAGCAGGTCATATATCATTTCCGAATTGCTGTACCAATCAATCATGGGCAAAGATGCCACCACTAATCCTGCGGCAGGAATTGGCACACCTTTAAATCCAAAAGACTGGCTATTATCTAAATTAAACCTTGCCAAACGATATGCTCCGGCGCAACTAAAAATAAAAGCCGGTACTAATAATAAGAGGGACGCTTCCATACCGTCTGCCTCTTTTATGTATGCCATCCTTAGGAACTGGTATAAAATTATTGCAGGTGCTACGCCAAAACTTACCACATCTGCAAGTGAGTCTAATTGTTTCCCCATTTCAGATGGCACTTTGAGTATTCTTGCGACAAATCCATCTAAGAAATCCACTACCGCGGCTATTAAAATAAATAAAGATGCCAGACAGATATTCTCTTTCAGCTTAATAAATTGTTCTCCTTCTTTTGAATAGATAATGTCTATACCATTTTGCAGTGCAAACACAATGGCGATGCAGCCAAAAAATAAGTTAAGCAGCGTAAATAAATTCGGAATTTGTTTTCTCATTATGCAGTTATCGGTTTTTCATCAGTGATTCAATTTCTTCCACGGTAATCGGGATATTTTTCATTAGATCTTTGTTACCGGTTTTTGTAACCCAAAAATTATTTTCAATACGAATACCCATTTTCTCTTCCTCAATGTAAATCCCGGGTTCAATGGTAAAGACCATACCTGCTTTGATAGGTTCTGTGCGGGTTCCCAAATCATGCACATCCATACCCAAATGATGTGAGATGCCA